>NZ_JAYJLJ010000008.1:0-183553 GCF_051948815.1 Aeromonas sp. Lyrl_2 | reverse complement strand
TCGACGCAACAGTGTGTTGCTGCGAGAGTGGAATTCTACTCAACCGCCTTCCCGAGTCAAGCCTTATTTTCAAAGGCTTTTCGAGGTTATCGACTTGGCTTTCTGCGTTGCCACTTGCCCTGTCGATGGAGGCGCATTATAGGGAACAGATTCTTTCTGGCAAGCAGATAATTGCAAAAAGATGGCTTCCGCTGTTTGTTCGCTCATAAAGCCACCAATTGGCATATTAAACCGGCGAAATCAGCTCACTGCAGGTACCGCAACGGCAAAATCGTGCAGATTGTCATAGAGAGCATCGGCCAGCGCACTACCCGTTTCGGTCACCGGCTTGCCGGTTCTGACCATGATCTTGTGACCGACCCCGGCATTGACGGCAGCTTTCAGATCAGAGGGCTTGTCACCCACCATATAGGAACGGCTCATGTCGATCCCCAGTTCCTGTTGCGCCAACAGCAGCATGCCTGGCTCTGGTTTGCGGCAATCACAGGGGGCGCCGTGATCCGGATGATGGGGGCAGAAGTAGATGCCATCGAGATCCACATCCCGATCAGCCAGTGACCAATCCATCCATTCAGTCAGATTCATGAAATCATCTTCACTGAAGTAGCCGCGGGCGATTCCGGACTGGTTGGTGACGACGACCAGCAGATAGCCTTTCTTTTTGAGGAGCTGCAGGGCGTCTATGACTCCGGGCAGAAAATGGAAATCATCGACTTGGCTGACATAACCAGTGTCTTCATTGATGACACCGTCACGATCCAGAAAAATGGCGGGGTTGCTCACGGAAACTACCTCTATCAATGGTTTTGCCCAGTATCTCACAGGCCATAAATAGCCCCAAAAATAAAAAGGGGTGGCCGAAGCCACCCCTTTTCATGTTTGTATATAACGAATCGATTAGGCGATTACGCTAGCTACAACACCAGCACCTACAGTACGGCCACCTTCACGGATAGCGAAACGCAGGCCATCGTCCATTGCGATCGGAGCAATCAGGGTAACAACCATCTTGATGTTGTCGCCCGGCATTACCATCTCTACGCCTTCCGGCAGTTCGATGGTACCGGTCACGTCGGTAGTACGGAAGTAGAACTGCGGACGGTAGCCTTTGAAGAACGGGGTATGACGACCACCTTCTTCTTTGGACAGTACGTACACTTCAGATTCGAACTTGGTGTGCGGCTTGATAGAACCCGGCTTGGCCAGTACCTGACCACGCTCTACGTCTTCACGCTTAACACCACGCAGCAGCGCGCCGATGTTCTCGCCTGCACGACCTTCGTCCAGCAGCTTGCGGAACATTTCAACACCGGTACAGGTGGTAGAAACGGTATCTTTGATACCAACGATTTCTACGGTCTCACCTACTTTAACGATACCGCGCTCTACACGACCGGTAACTACGGTACCACGGCCAGCGATAGAGAATACGTCTTCGATAGGCATCAGGAACGGCTGGTCAATCGCGCGCTCCGGCTCCGGGATGTAGGTATCCAGGTGGCCAGCCAGCTCGATGATCTTCTCTTCCCACTGAGCGTCGCCTTCCAGCGCTTTCAGCGCGGAACCACGAACTACCGGCAGGTCATCACCCGGGAAGTCGTACTCGGTCAGCAGTTCACGAACTTCCATCTCTACCAGTTCGAGCAGCTCTTCGTCATCAACCATGTCACACTTGTTCATGAACACGATCATGTACGGGATACCAACCTGACGACCCAGCAGGATGTGCTCACGAGTCTGCGGCATCGGGCCGTCAGTCGCTGCTACTACCAGGATCGCGCCGTCCATCTGGGCAGCACCGGTGATCATGTTTTTAACGTAGTCGGCGTGACCCGGGCAATCTACGTGGGCGTAGTGACGGGTAGCGGTGTCGTATTCTACGTGGGAGGTGTTGATGGTGATACCACGCTCACGCTCTTCCGGTGCCTTGTCGATCTGGTCGAAGGCGAAAGCTTTACCGCCGAAGTGCTTGGCCAGCACGTTGGTGATAGCTGCAGTCAGGGTGGTTTTACCGTGGTCAACGTGGCCGATGGTGCCGACGTTTACGTGCGGTTTATTACGCTCAAATTTTTCTTTAGACACGACGTAGTCCTTCTAGGTTAAACCCGCCTACCGTCGTAGGCGGGGAATCTTAAATTACTTGGATTTGCGCTCTTCGATCACGGCTTGTGCAACGTTGGTCGGTGCATCGTGATACTTGGCGAATTCCATGGCGTAGGAAGCACGACCCTGGGTAGCGGAACGCAGTGCAGTTGCATAACCGAACATTTCGGCCAGCGGCACCAGAGCACGTACGATCTTGCCGGACGGGCCATCTTCCATACCTTCGATCAGGCCACGACGACGGTTCAGGTCACCGATAACGTCGCCCATGTAATCTTCCGGAGTTTCAACTTCTACTTTCATGATCGGTTCGAGCAGAACCGGGTTGGCTTTCATGAAGCCAGCCTTAAAGGCCATGGAAGCAGCGATTTTGAACGCCAGTTCGGAAGAGTCGACATCGTGGTAAGAACCGAAGTGCAGACGCACACCCAGATCCATAACCGGGTAACCAGCCAGCGGACCAGATTTGAGCTGCTCACGGATACCTTTATCAACACCCGGGATGAATTCACCAGGAATGACACCACCTTTGATGTCGTTGACGAATTCGTAGGCTTTGCCTTCTTCCAGCGGGTACATGTCGATAACAACATGACCGTACTGACCGCGACCACCAGACTGCTTGGCATGCTTGCCTTCGATGTCTTTAACGGTGGTACGGATGGTTTCACGGTAGGCAACCTGCGGCTTACCTACGTTGGCTTCAACCTTGAACTCGCGACGCATACGGTCAACGATGATGTCCAGGTGCAGCTCACCCATACCAGCGATGATGGTTTGACCTGACTCTTCGTCAGTCCATACGCGGAAGGACGGATCTTCCTGAGCCAGACGGCCCAGTGCCAGACCCATCTTCTCCTGGTCAGCCTTGGTTTTCGGCTCAACCGCGATAGAAATTACCGGCTCCGGGAATTCCATACGCTCGAGGATGATCGGTGCGTTCGGGTCACACAGGGTGTCACCAGTGGTCACGTCTTTCAGACCGATGGCAGCAGCGATGTCACCAGCGCGTACTTCTTTGATCTCTTCACGCTTGTTGGCATGCATCTGAACGATACGGCCAAAACGCTCGCGTTTGTCCTTGACGGAGTTCAGCACGGTGTCACCGGAGTTGATCACGCCAGAGTAGACACGGAAGAAGGTCAGGTTACCAACGAACGGGTCGGTAGCAATCTTGAACGCCAGAGCAGAGAACGGCTCGTCATCAGAAGCGTGACGCTCGTCTTTGGTCTCGCCGTCCATTTTCAGGCCGTCGATAGCAGCAACGTCGGTCGGAGCCGGCAGGTACTCGATCACGGCATCCAGCATTGCCTGTACGCCCTTGTTCTTGAACGCGGAGCCACAGGTTACCAGGATGATTTCGTTGTTCAGCACGCGCTGACGCAGAGCACCTTTGATCTCTTCCTCGGTCAGCTCTTCGCCGCCCAGGTATTTTTCCATCAGGTCTTCAGACGCTTCAGCAGCGGCTTCAACCAGATTCATGCGCATTTCTTGCGCCTGTTCCAGCAACTCAGCCGGGACGTCTTCGTAATCGAAGGATACGCCCTGATCAGCTTCATTCCAGTTGATGGCTTTCATCTTGACCAGGTCAACAACGCCCTTAAAGTTCTCTTCAGAGCCGATGTTCAGCTGAAGGGGAACCGGAGTACCTTTCAGACGGGTCTTGATGTGCTCAACGCAGCGCAGGAAGTTGGCGCCGGTACGGTCCATCTTGTTGACGAACGCGATACGGGGAACCTTGTACTTGTTAGCCTGACGCCATACGGTTTCAGACTGTGGCTGTACGCCACCTACGGCACAGTACACCATCACGGCACCGTCCAGAACACGCATTGAACGCTCTACTTCGATAGTAAAGTCAACGTGGCCCGGGGTATCGATGATGTTGATACGGTGCGGTTGGAACTGTTTACCCATACCGGACCAGAAAGCGGTGGTCGCGGCGGAGGTGATGGTGATACCACGCTCTTGTTCCTGTTCCATCCAGTCCATGGTGGCAGCGCCATCGTGAACTTCACCGATCTTGTGACTTACACCGGTGTAAAACAGTACGCGCTCGGTAGTAGTAGTCTTACCGGCGTCAATGTGAGCGGAGATACCGATGTTACGATAACGCTCAATGGGGGTTGTACGAGCCATTGTCATCCTCTTACTAAGGCGCTTGTCCCTAGATAATTAAAGGTGCGCAGAGTCAAAAGACCCTGCGCAAGCGGATTACCAGCGGAAGTGAGCGAAGGCTTTGTTCGCTTCAGCCATACGGTGAACGTCTTCACGTTTCTTGACAGACGAACCCTTATTGTCAGCGGCATCCAGCAGCTCGCCAGCCAGACGCTGAGCCATTGATTTTTCACCACGTTTACGAGCGGCATCAACCAACCAGCGCATTGCCAGGGCATTGCGACGTACCGGACGAACTTCTACCGGCACCTGATAGGTTGCACCACCGACGCGACGAGATTTAACCTCGACCGCCGGACGAATGTTATCCAGAGCTTCTTCGAATACGGCCAGGTGCTCTTTGCCAGATTTGGTGGCAATGATGTCCAGGGCGCCATAAACAATGGCTTCTGCAACAGATTTCTTACCGTCAACCATTACTACGTTGACAAATTTAGCCAGCAGCTCTGATCCGAACTTGGGATCTGGCAGGATTTTACGCTGACCAACAACACGACGTCTTGGCATTTCAAATTCTCCGTAACTTCAGGGATTACCCAAAACTAGAAAGCTATCTAACTAGAAACGAATTAACGTTTGGCCTTACTTAACGGAGAACCATTAAGCTTTAGGACGCTTCACGCCATACTTGGAGCGAGCCTGCTTACGGTCTTTAACACCGGCACAGTCCAACGCACCACGAACGGTGTGATAACGAACACCTGGCAAGTCTTTTACACGACCGCCACGGATCAGAACAACAGAGTGCTCTTGCAGGTTGTGACCTTCACCGCCGATGTAGGAGGTGACTTCGAAGCCGTTGGTCAGACGTACACGGCAAACTTTACGCAGTGCAGAGTTAGGCTTCTTCGGGGTGGTGGTATATACACGAGTGCATACGCCACGCTTCTGAGGGCACGCTTCCAGCGCCGGCACGTTGCTTTTCACAACGAGCTTGATGCGTGGCTTGCGAACCAACTGGTTAATAGTTGCCATCAAAAGGCTCCTGATAATGACTTCATAAACGTGTGGAAAATCCTCCCCGCAGATACGGGGACGCGAAATTTTATGCCCTGTTGTCTGGGGAGTCAAGATTTATACAATTTGCGTCACAAAAGGGCAATTCGGATCCGTTTGATTTCACGACATCACATTGAATTATCTTGAAAATGTGCTTCTCAGCCCCCCCAGGTGCGCGGGGAACCTTTTTGCGCAATCAGTGCCACCAGACCCGCCATATCGAGCACATTACCCACCCGATGCTGCAAACCGCGAGCTTGCAGATCTTCCTGCATCACATAAAGCGGGATACCCGCCAGCCGCGCACTCCACTGGGGAGCCGATGCCGCAATCACGGCATCCTGCATCAGTACCAGCTCATCCTCGGGCTGAAGGTATGAGAGCGCCTCTGCCAGAGCCTGACTCTGAAAGGGAGAGTTCAATATCAGATGCAACATGGAGACCTCAAAAGCTGATGTGAGTCGAACATTGTGCCCAGCGCCGAGCCAGTTCCTGGCGCGGCAGACTCTCGACCGGGATCAGCAGCTCATCCACTGTCACGCCACGCTCTGCCAGCGAGTCACCACAAACATAGACCTCTTCGATGTCGTAGAGTTCCAGCATCTTGAAGGTGGGCGCGTAGTGGCGCTGCAAAATGGCGGCAGGCTGCTGCTCCTTGAGCAGTTGCAGCACACCGTCCCCAATCAGGAAGAGGGCCAGCTCATCGGTCATGGCCGAGGTGGCCAGCAGGGCATCCAGTCCTTCCCGGCCGGCGGCATGGCCATGGGGGCCACGACTGTAGATAAAGGCAATTTTTTTACTCATGGCTCCCCCTAGAACTGAACCAGCCGATCGGCGGTGAGCGCAGCCTCGGCCAACTGGCCCAGACCACTCAAGCAAAATGGCGCTTGCAGATTGAAGTGCGCCTGCCCTGCCCCCTTGGCCTCCTGCTCATCGAGCACACCGCGTCGCATGGCGGCGGCGACGCAGACGTCGATACGGATCCCCTGCTCTTCTGCCAGCTCTCGCCACAGACGCACCAGGTCAGTCTCATCGGATGCAGGCAGATGCAAACCGTTGCCGTTGCAGACCCCATCCTGATAGAAGAACAGGTGGGACAAGGTATGCCCCTGTGCCAACAGGGTGCGGGCAAAACGATAGGCGGTGCTGGCCGATTGGGTGCCATAGGCGGGCCCCGTGACCATGATGGCAAAACTCAGACTCATAGCAGGACTCCTGTGCTGACCCGGTCCATTTTACGCCAAAAACAAAAAAGCCCCTGCCAGGAGGGGCTTGATTCGATCTGTTGATCAGAGATGGGCAATCGCCTCAACTTCGACCAGCACATCTTTCGGCAGACGGGCCACCTCTACGCAGGAGCGAGCTGGCGCCGCATCGCCAAAGTAGCGGGCATAGACCTGATTGAAGGCAACGAAGTTGTTCATGTCGCTCAGGAAGCAGGTGGTTTTGACCACTTTGCTGGCATCGGCACCGGCAGCGTGCAACACGGCAACCAGGTTCTTCATCACCCGTTCGGCCTGCTCTTCAATGCCGCCAGCCACAATTTCCATGGTGGCAGGATCGAGCGGGATCTGCCCGGAGGTGAAGATCATCTCGCCAACCTTGGTAGCCTGAACATACGGACCAATCGCGGCAGGCGCCTTGTCGGTTGCAATCACTTCTTTAGCCATTCATCTATCCCCTTCTGGAATGAGTTACTCGTTCTCGTCTTCACCCTGCTTGCGCTGTCGGATGTAAAGATAAACGGTATGTTTTGAAATATTGAGTTTGTCCGCCACCAGATTGATCGAATCCTTGATATCGAAAATGCCCTTCTCGAACAGCTGGGTCACGATGAAGCGATTCTTGGCATTATTGGCCACGGTGGGATCGCGATTGATCTCGTCGATGGTGTTATCCACCGTCTGGGCAACCAGCTCTTCCACGCTGTTGGCGAAGGTCTCTGGTGACTGACGCGCCGCCTGCTGGGGCGTCGGGAAAAATTCGGCCACGAACTCGTGGAAAGGCGCATTGATGTGCAGATTGATGCAGATAAGCCCCACTACTTGCCGCTCGCTGTTGCGAATGGCGATGGTGCTCGACTTCATCAGCGCGCCGGTACGGCTGCGAGCGAAATAGCTCTGGGTGTAATCCTGGCCGGTGCTCTCGATGTCCTTGAGCATGCGCAGGGCGAGATCGGTGATGGGCGCCCCGAGGGTGCGTCCGGTATTGAAGCCGTTGGCGATCTTGATCACCGACTCGTGCAGATTTTCCAGGGAGTGGAGTACCACTTCACAATGCTTGCCGAACAGCTCGGCCAAGCCATCGATGAGCCCATCGTATGAGCGCAACAATTCCCTGTCTTCATCTGTAAAAGTGCGGCTGATCAGCTGTTCTTCGGGAAGCATGGCTTCCTCGATACCGACAGTCATGTTCTACCCCTGTAATAACCATTCAACTTTCCCGAGTTTTAAATTGCAGGGGAGTAAAGTCAACTTTTTTTGATTTTTTACTCTACAACTTTGCTCTGGATCATCCTGAAACCCGCGCTGCGTCTACCTTTGCCGAGGAATTGGCCAACAAAAAGGGCTCCTTGAAGGAGCCCTTTTCAATCACGGATGACGAGTTACTCTTCGTCGAAGCTACCGGCTGCGTTCAGCAGATCCGCCAGGTTCTGCTCCGCTTCATCAGCGGTCACCTGCGGGGTACCAACAGCACGAGCTGCGGCGGCACGCTGGTTGATCCGGCTATGGTGGTAGGCAAAGCCGGTACCAGCCGGGATCAGACGACCCACGATGACGTTCTCTTTCAGACCACGCAGTTCATCACGCTTGCCACCTACGGCGGCTTCGGTCAGAACGCGAGTGGTTTCCTGGAAGGAAGCCGCGGAGATGAAGGACTCGGTGCTCAGAGATGCCTTGGTAATACCCATCAGTACATGACGGTAGGTCGCAGGGGTCTTGCCCTCGGCAACCAGCTTACGGTTGGCAATCTTCACGCGAGCCACTTCAACCTGTTCGCCTTCGATCAGATCGGTGTCGCCAGCAGTCAGGATCTCGCACTTGCGCAGCATCTGACGAACGATGACTTCGATGTGCT
Organism: Aeromonas sp. Lyrl_2; assembly: GCF_051948815.1. NCBI lineage: Bacteria > Pseudomonadati > Pseudomonadota > Gammaproteobacteria > Aeromonadales > Aeromonadaceae > Aeromonas > Aeromonas sp. Lyrl_2. Next base: position 175,195 of record NZ_JAYJLJ010000008.1, on the reverse strand, counting down.
TGTCGTTGATCTTAACGCCTTGCAGACGGTATACGTCCTGCACTTCGTTGGCGATGTAGTTGGCGACCGGGCTGATACCGCGCAGACGCAGGATATCGTGAGCAGACTCAGGACCGTCCGCCAGCACTTCACCCTTCTCAACTTTTTCACCTTCGAACACGTTCAGGTTACGCCACTTCGGAATCATCTCCTCGTAGACGTTGCCACCATCGGTCGGGGTAATGACCAGACGGCGTTTGCCCTTGGTCTCTTTCCCGAAGGAGATGGTACCGGAGATCTCGGCCAGAATTGCCGGTTCCTTCGGTTGACGTGCTTCGAACAGATCCGCAACGCGCGGCAGACCACCGGTGATGTCCTTGGTACCGCCGGACTCTTGCGGGATACGCGCTACCGCGTCACCCACGCCCACGTTGGCACCATCTTCCAGGTTCACGATCGCCTTGCCCGGCAGGAAGTACTGGGCGGCTACATCGGTACCCGGGATCATCACGTCTTTGCCGTTCAGGTCGACCAGTTTAACGGTCGGACGCATCTCTTTACCGGCGCTCGGACGCTCGTTGACATCCAGAACAACGATAGAAGAGAGACCGGTCAGCTCGTCGGTCTGACGAGTGATGGTCACGCCATCGATCATGTGTTCGAACTGCAGGCGACCTGCCACTTCGGTGATGATCGGGTGGGTGTGCGGATCCCAGTTGGCAACGGTCTCGCCAGCGCTCACGGCCTGACCATCCTTCACTTCCAGCACGGAACCGTAAGGCAGCTTGTGGCTTTCCTTGGTACGGCCCATGTCGTCCATGATGGTCAGTTCGGTAGAACGTGAGGTGATAACCAGTTTGTCATCGCTGTTGTGAACGAACTTGGCGTTCTGCAGCTTGATGCTACCGGTGTTCTTCACCTGGATGCTGCTCTCGGCTGCGGCACGAGATGCGGCACCACCGATGTGGAACGTACGCATCGTCAGCTGGGTACCCGGTTCACCGATGGACTGGGCGGCGATAACACCGACAGCCTCACCCTTGTTAACCAAGTGACCACGGGCCAGGTCACGGCCGTAGCAGTGAGCACAGTTACCGAAGTCAGTTTCACAGGTGATGGCAGAACGTACCTTCACACGGTCAACGGAGTTGCGTTCCAGCAGGTCACACAGCTGCTCGTCGAGCAGGGTGTTGCGAGCAACCAGGATCTCGTCCTCGGTACCCGGCTTGATGACATCTTCTGCCACCACACGACCCAGCACGCGCTCACGCAGCGGCTCGACCACGTCGCCACCCTCGATCAGCGGAGTCATCCACAGACCGTCGGTAGTGCCGCAATCGTCCTCGGTGATCACCATGTCTTGCGCCACGTCTACCAGACGACGAGTCAGGTAACCGGAGTTCGCAGTCTTCAATGCGGTATCCGCCAGACCCTTACGAGCACCGTGAGTAGAGATAAAGTACTGCAGTACGTTCAGACCTTCGCGGAAGTTCGCGATGATCGGGGTCTCGATGATGGAGCCATCCGGCTTGGCCATCAGGCCACGCATACCGGCCAGCTGACGGATCTGGGCGGCGGAACCACGCGCACCAGAGTCGGCCATCATAAAGATGCTGTTGAACGAGGCCTGCTCTTCTTCTTCACCCAGCGAGTTGACGTTACGCTCTTTGGACAAGTTCTCCATCATGGCCTTGGAGACGCGCTCGTTGGCGCTGGCCCAGATATCGATAACCTTGTTGTAACGCTCGCCCGCAGTTACCAGACCAGACAGGAACTGGTCCTGGATCTCGGCAACTTCGGCTTCGGCTGCTGCAATGATGTCTTTCTTGGCATCCGGGATGACCATGTCATCGATACCAACGGAAGCACCGGACAGGGCCGCGTAGTGGAAACCGGTATACATCAGCTGGTCAGCGAAGATAACGGTGTCCTTCAGGCCCTGCTTGCGATAGCAGGTGTTCAGCAGACGGGAGATGAGCTTTTTGCCCAGCGCCTTGTTGGATACGCACTTGATCCAGTTCTGTGGATTGGCATCCAGATCAGCCTGTTCTGCAGCAGTCAGCACCTTCGGCTCGTCGATCAGGGCATATTCCATACCTTTCGGCAGGATCAGGCTCAGGATCGCACGACCAACGGTGGTGTTCTTCATCTCGGTGTGTTCACGCAGAGAACCGTCTTCCTGACGCAGGTATTCGGTAATGCGTACTTTCACACGAGCATGCAGATCGGCCAGACCGGCGCGATATACTTTCTCGGCTTCTTTCGGGCCGGCCAGCACCATACCTTCGCCTTTGGCGTTGATACGAGCACGGGTCATGTAGTACAGACCCAAGACCACGTCCTGAGAAGGAACGATGATCGGCTCACCGGAGGCAGGCGACAGGATGTTGTTGGTAGACATCATCAGCGCACGCGCTTCCAGCTGGGCTTCCAGGGTCAGCGGTACGTGGACCGCCATCTGGTCACCATCGAAGTCCGCGTTATACGCAGCACAAACCAGCGGGTGCAGCTGGATTGCCTTGCCTTCGACCAGAGTCGGTTCGAATGCCTGGATACCCAGACGGTGCAGAGTCGGTGCACGGTTCAGCAGAACCGGGTGTTCGCGGATCACTTCGTCCAGGATATCCCAAACGACAGCTTCTTCGCGCTCCACCATCTTCTTGGCGGCCTTGATAGTGGTCGCCAGACCGCGGGTTTCCAGCTTGCCATAGATGAACGGCTTGAACAGTTCCAGCGCCATCTTCTTCGGCAGACCGCATTGATGCAGACGCAGAGTCGGGCCTACGGTGATAACGGAACGACCGGAGTAGTCGACACGTTTACCGAGCAGGTTCTGACGGAAACGACCCTGCTTACCCTTGATCATGTCAGCCAGGGATTTCAGCGGGCGCTTGTTGGAACCGGTGATGGCACGACCACGACGGCCGTTATCCAGCAGTGCATCGACGGACTCTTGCAGCATACGCTTTTCGTTGCGCACGATGATGTCCGGAGCAGCCAGATCCAGCAGACGCTTCAAGCGGTTGTTACGGTTGATCACGCGACGGTACAGATCGTTCAGATCGGAAGTCGCGAAACGGCCGCCGTCCAGCGGTACCAGCGGACGCAGGTCCGGCGGCAGCACAGGCAGCACTGTCATGATCATCCACTCCGGCTTGTTGCCGGACTGCAGGAAAGCTTCCATCAGCTTCAGACGCTTGGTGGTCTTCTTGCGCTTGGTCTCGGAGTTGGTTTGATCCAGCTCCTCACGCATGGTTTTGACTTCACCTTCCAGATCGATAGCGCGCAGCAATGCCAGGATTGCTTCGGCACCCATCTTGGCGTCAAATTCGTCGCCCCACTCTTCCAGCGCATCCAGGTACTGCTCTTCAGAGAGCATCTGGCTGCGTTCGAGGTTGGTCATACCCGGCTCGATTACGACGAAAGATTCGAAGTAGAGCACGCGCTCGATGTCGCGCAGGGTCATGTCCAGCAGAAGACCGATACGGGACGGCAGGGACTTCAGGAACCAGATGTGGGCAGTCGGGCTGGCCAGCTCGATGTGGCCCATACGCTCACGACGGACCTTGGTCTGGGTCACTTCAACGCCGCACTTCTCACAGATCACACCACGGTGTTTCAGGCGCTTGTACTTGCCGCACAGACACTCGTAGTCCTTCACCGGTCCGAAGATGCGGGCGCAGAACAGACCATCACGCTCCGGCTTGAAAGTCCGGTAGTTGATGGTCTCAGGCTTTTTGACCTCACCGAATGACCAGGAGCGGATCATGTCAGGAGAGGCCAGACCGATCTTGATACTGTCAAACTCTTCGGTCTTGGTCTGAGCCTTCAAAAACTTGAGTAAGTCTTTCACGTGTTTCCCCTGTCAGGAGTCTAACCTCGGCGCCCCGGCTGCCAAAACAGCGGGGCGCCCACGTCAATTCTCGAACAATAAGAGCGAGCTCTTACTCTTCGTCCAGCTCGATGTTGATACCCAGAGAGCGGATTTCCTTCAGCAATACGTTGAAGGATTCGGGCATGCCCGGCTCCATACGGTGGTCGCCATCCACGATGTTCTTATACATCTTGGTACGGCCATTCACATCGTCAGACTTGACGGTCAGCATTTCCTGCAGGGTATATGCCGCACCGTAAGCCTCCAGGGCCCACACTTCCATCTCACCGAAACGCTGACCACCGAACTGAGCCTTACCACCCAGCGGCTGCTGGGTAACCAGGCTGTAAGAACCGGTAGAACGCGCGTGCATCTTGTCGTCGACCAAGTGGTTCAGCTTGAGCATGTACATGTAACCAACGGTTACTTTACGCTCGAAGCGGTTACCGGTACGGCCATCGAACAGATCAATCTGACCGGATTCCGGCAGATCGGCCAGCTTCAGCAGTGCTTTGATTTCGCGCTCTTTGGCACCATCAAAGACCGGAGTAGCAACCGGCAGACCCTTACGCAGGTTACCCACCAGGGTACGTACGTCGTCGTCAGACAGTTCGGCGATGTTCACTTGCTGGGTGTCCTTCTCGCCCAGGTCGTAGACCTGCTGCAGGAAGTTGCGCATCTCGTGCAGCTCGCGCTGCTCTTTGACCATGCGATCGATCTTCTCGCCGATACCCTTGGCCGCAAGGCCCAGGTGCACTTCGAGGATCTGACCGATGTTCATACGGGATGGTACGCCCAACGGGTTCAGTACGATGTCGACCGGACGGCCGAACTCGTCATGAGGCATATCCTCGACCGGACAGATCTTGGAGATAACACCCTTGTTACCGTGACGGCCCGCCATCTTGTCACCCGGCTGGATGCGACGCTTGACTGCCAGATAAACCTTGACGATTTTCAGTACGCCCGGTGCCAGATCATCACCCTGGATAATCTTGCGACGCTTGTTCTCGAATTTCTTGTCGAACTCGGCTTTCAGCTCAACGTGCTGTTCAGCGATCTGTTCCAGTTCGGTCTGCTTGCCTTCGTCTTCGATGGCCAGTTCAAACCACTTGGAGCGATCGAGCTTGTTCAGACGATCTTCGCTGTAACCGGCGGCCAGCAGCAGGTTGCGGGAACGGCCGAAAATGCCGTCTTCCAGGATCTTGAACTCTTCGGTCAAGTCCTTCTTCGCTTCCTTCAGCTGCATCTCTTCGATTTCTTTGGCGCGCTTGTCTTTTTCCACGCCATCGCGGGTAAAGACTTGCACGTCAACCACGGTACCGTACACACCGTTCGGTACACGCAGGGAGGAGTCCTTCACGTCGGACGCCTTCTCACCGAAGATGGCGCGCAGCAGCTTCTCTTCCGGCGTCAGCTGGGTTTCACCTTTCGGGGTTACCTTACCGACCAGAATGTCGCCGCCCTTCACTTCGGCACCCACGTAGACGATACCGGACTCGTCCAGCTTGGACAGAGCGGCTTCACCCACGTTCGGGATGTCAGCAGTGATCTCTTCCGGACCCAGCTTGGTGTCACGGGAGATACAGGCCAGTTCCTGGATATGGATGGTGGTCAGGCGATCTTCCTGAACAACACGCTCGTTCACCAGGATCGAGTCTTCGAAGTTGTAACCGTTCCACGGCATGAACGCGACGCGCATGTTCTGACCCAGCGCCAGTTCACCCAGATCGGTGGACGGGCCGTCAGCCAGTACGTCGCCAGCCATGACCGGCTCACCCAACATCACGCAAGGACGCTGGTTGATACAGGTGTTCTGGTTGGAACGGGTGTATTTGGTCAGGTTGTAGATGTCGATACCGGCTTCGCCTGGCATCAGCTCATCTTCATTGACCTTCAGGACGATACGGGAGGCATCGACATAGTCGATTACGCCACCACGCTTGGCCACTACGGTTACACCGGAGTCAACGGCCACAGCGCGTTCCATACCGGTACCTACCAGCGGCTTGTCAGCACGCAGAGTCGGTACAGCCTGACGTTGCATGTTTGAACCCATCAATGCGCGGTTCGCGTCATCGTGTTCCAGGAACGGGATCAGAGCCGCTGCCACAGATACGATCTGCTGCGGGCTCACGTCCATATACTGGATCTGGTCGGCGTTCATAAAGGTGGATTCACCTTTGTGACGGCACGGGATCAATTCATCTTTCAGACGGCCATCTTCGGTGGTCGCGGCGTTAGCCTGTGCGATCACGTACTTGCCTTCTTCAATAGCAGACAGGTAGTCCACTTCGTCGGTGATCACACCGTCAATGACCTTGCGGTACGGGGTCTCGAGGAAACCGTACTCGTTGGTACGAGAGTACACGGACAGAGAGTTGATCAGACCGATGTTCGGACCTTCAGGAGTCTCGATAGGGCACAGACGACCGTAGTGAGTCGGGTGTACGTCTCGGACTTCAAAGCCAGCACGCTCACGAGTCAAACCGCCCGGGCCCAGCGCGGAGATACGACGCTTGTGGGTCACTTCGGAGAGCGGGTTGTTCTGGTCCATAAACTGGGACAGCTGGCTGGAACCAAAGAACTCTTTGACTGCGGCGGAGATCGGCTTGGCGTTGATCAGATCCTGCGGCATCAGGGTGTCCAGGTCGCCCAGGGAGAGACGCTCCTTGACCGCACGCTCGACACGCACCAGACCGACGCGGAACTGGTTTTCAGCCATTTCACCGACAGAACGGATACGACGGTTACCCAAGTGGTCGATATCGTCCACTTCGTCGTTACCGTTACGGATGTCGATCAGGCGCTTCATCACATCGACGATGTCGTCTTTGGTCAGTACACCTGCGCCAGTCTCGTCTTCACGACCCAGACGGCGGTTGAACTTCATCCGACCTACGGTAGACAGGTCGTAACGCTCGGCGGAGAAGAACAGGTTTTCGAACAGCTGTTCTGCAGCTTCGCGAGTAGGCGGCTCGCCCGGACGCATCATGCGATAGATCTCGACCAGCGCTTCCAAACGGTTGGAGCTGGAGTCGACACGCAGGGTCTCGGACATGTAGGCACCGTGATCCAGTTCGTTGGTGAACAGAACCTCGAAATGCTTGAAGCCGGCTTGGGACAGGTTGGCGATCGCTTCCAGGCTCAGCGCCTGGTTGGCGGTCACGACCATCTCGCCAGTTTGCGGATGTGCGTAGTCCTTGGCAGCAACTTTGCCAACAACATACTCAACCGGTACCTCAATTTGGGTAACGGCGTCTTTTTCCAACTGACGGATGTGACGCGCAGTCACACGACGACCGGTCTCAACCACCACGGCGCCATTGGCCACGATGTCAAAGGTCGCAGTTTCACCACGCAGACGCTCCGGCACCAGATCCATCATCAACTTGCCATCTTTTACTTCAAAACCGATGGTCTCGAAGAAGGTGGCCAGGATTTGTTCGGAAGTGAAGTCCAGGGCGCGCAGAATAATGGATGCTGGCAGTTTGCGACGACGGTCGATACGGACAAACAGGTTGTCTTTCGCATCGAACTCGAAGTCCAGCCAGGAGCCACGGTAGGGGATAACGCGAGCGTTATACAGTACCTTACCGGATGAATGAGTTTTGCCTTTATCGTGGTCGAAGAAGACGCCCGGGCTGCGGTGCAGCTGGGAGACGATAACCCGCTCGGTACCATTGATAACAAAGGTGCCGTTCTCGGTCATGAGCGGAATTTCGCCCATGTATACTTCTTGTTCCTTGATGTCTTTGACGGTGCCGGCAGCTGCTTCACGGTCGTACAGAACCATACGAAGCTTGACACGCAGCGGCGCGGAGTAGGTCACTCCACGGATCTGGCATTCTTTTACGTCAAATACCGGCTCACCCAGGCGATAGCTGACATACTGAAGCTCAGCACTACCGGAGTAACTGGTGATCGGGAAAACGCTACGGAAAGCGGCCTCTAGGCCATATTCACCTTCCGGGTCAGCCTCGATGAACTGCTTGAAGGAGTCCAGCTGAATGGACAACAGATAAGGCGTGTCCAGTACCTGGTCTCGCTTACCGAAGTCCTTACGAATGCGTTTTTTTTCGGTATAAGAGTAAACCATAGGGTTCCTCAGCTCGCTGATAAGTGACCCACTCTGTCCCGCGGGACAGCTCTGTCTCAACACCGTTTTGTGTTGGCCCGGACGAAAGAAGACAGTCCGGATTGCTGGTGCACCGAGAGTCGTAAACGGTGTGAAATGCTCTCAGTCTACAGCGCAAAAAGGCTGGTGAACAAAAATTCACCAGCCCTAGCCTGTTTTATCAGGCTAATCTACATAAATGCAGATTATTTGATCTCAACAGAAGCACCGGCAGCTTCCAGCTCTTTCTTCAGAGCTTCAGCTTCGTCCTTGGACACGCCTTCCTTCAGGTTAGCCGGAGCAGCTTCTACCAGATCTTTGGCTTCTTTCAGGCCCAGACCGGTAGCGCCACGAACGGCTTTGATAACGGCAACTTTGTTGGCGCCAGCAGCAGTCAGAACTACGTCGAACTCGGTCTTCTCTTCTACTGCTTCAGCAGCAGCCGGGCCAGCCATTACGGCAGCAGCGGCAGAAACACCGAACTTCTCTTCCATAGCTTCGATCAGCTCAACAACTTCCATTACGGACATGGAAGCAACGGCTTCGATGATTTGGTCTTTAGTGATAGACATGACAAAAATTCCTGATGTTGAATAAACTCAAACAGCCTAAATAGGCGAGAATCAAGCAGCAGCTTGTTTCTGGTCGCGAACAGCAGCGATAGTACGAACCAGCTTGCCAGCAGAGGCTTCTTTCATAGTCGCCATCAACTTCGCAATTGCTTCTTCGTAAGTCGGCAGCGTGGCCAGACGATCAATTTGTGCTGCGGCGATAAACTCACCGTTAAAAGCGCCAGCCTTGATTTCGAACTTTTGGTTCGCTTTGGCAAACTCTTTGAACAGACGAGCAGCAGCGCCCGGGTGTTCGTTAGAGAAAGCAATCAAGGTAGGACCGGTAAATGCGTCGTTCAGGCACTCGTATTCGGTACCTTCTACCGCGCGACGCAGCAGGGTGTTACGCACAACGCGCATGTACACACCGGCTTCACGAGCGGTTTTACGCAGGACGGTCATCTTGTCTACAGTTACACCGCGAGAATCGGCAACAACTGCAGAAAGAGCGCCTTTGGCAGCTTCGTTGACTTCAGCAACAATTGCCTTTTTGTCTTCGAGTCCCAATGCCATTGGCTTAACTCCTGGATTGAATCCGGGCCTATTGACCCAGTACTGACACATCCCCCCTACCTTTACAACAGAGGGGAACGATGCGGTAGCAGGATTCCAGAAGAGAAAGAATCTTTCTCGCTGGGTTTCCGGCACCGTCTACGCAGGAAACATTAAGGCTTTGCAGCCTCCTGCGGTCTTGGACGGAGGTCGAAACCCCCAACCAATCAAGGCGCAAAATTATAGATTAAATTTTGCACCTTGTAAAACCCATCAATTAGGCCTGAGCTTCCAGAGAAGCTTGGTCTACGGCAACACCGGCACCCATGGTGGTGGAGATGCTGACTTTCTTGATGAATTGACCTTTGGCGGAAGAGGGCTTGCCTTTTTTCAGGGCAACCAGCAGAGCTTCCAAGTTTTCTTTCAGCTGAACTTCGTTGAAAGAAACCTTACCCAGAGTGGTATGGATGATACCATTCTTGTCGTTACGGTAACGAACCTGACCAGCCTTGGCGTTCTTGACAGCTTCGGCAACGTTAGGAGTTACAGTACCAACTTTCGGGTTCGGCATCAGGCCGCGCGGGCCCAGGATTTGACCCAGTTGACCAACAACGCGCATTGCATCCGGGGATGCGATAACTACGTCGAAGTTCATCTCGCCTTTCTTAACCAGATCGGCCAGGTCATCCATACCTACCAGGTCAGCACCGGCAGCTTTTGCTGCTTCGGCGTTGGCACCTTGAGTAAATACGGCAACGCGTACATCACGACCGGTACCGTGCGGCAGTACAGTAGCACCACGTACGTTCTGGTCAGATTTACGAGCGTCGATACCCAGGTTGACAGCAACGTCAACGCTTTCAACGAACTTGGCGGTAGCCAGTTCTTTCAGCAGGGCAATGGCTTCGTTGATGGAGTACTCTTTGGTACCGTCAACTTTTTCGCGAATAACGCGCATACGCTTGGAAAGTTTAGCCATTGTCTTAATCCTCCACTACCAGACCCATGGAACGAGCGGAGCCTGCGATGCAACGTACTTTTGCATCCAGATCGGCACCAGTCATATCCGGCTCTTTGGTCTTGGCGATTTCTTGCAGCTGGGCAACGGTCACCTTACCAACCTTGTCTTTGTTCGGCTTGGAAGAACCAGACTTGATGCCAGCAGCTTTCTTCAGCAGGAAGGAAGCAGGTGGAGTCTTGGTTTCGAAGGTGAAGGAACGGTCGCTGTAAACGGTGATTACGACCGGAGTCGGTGAACCTTTTTCCAGCTTCTCTGTACGAGCGTTGAACGCCTTACAGAATTCCATGATGTTAACACCGTGTTGACCCAGTGCAGGACCAACGGGAGGAGACGGGTTGGCTGCACCAGCAGCAACCTGCAGCTTGATATAAGCTGTGACTTTCTTAGCCATTAGGAAAATACCTCAAAAATGGGTTCTAGCGCCTCGGAGACTTGCTCCTGCAAACGGCTCCCCAACTAATAAAGGGGCAGCGAATTATAGAGATATTCGCTGCCCCTGACAACCGTTAAACGTACAGAATTCAATCAGCCTTTTTCGACCTGACCAAAATCCAGTTCAACAGGAGTAGAACGACCGAAGATCAGTACAGAGACCTTCACACGGCTCTTCTCATAATCCACCTCTTCAACGGTACCGTTGAAGTCGGCAAACGGACCATCGGCAACTCGCACCATTTCACCCGGTTCAAACAGGGTTTTCGGACGCGGCTTGTCGTGGGCATCCTGCAGACGGTTCAGGATGGCATCGGCCTCTTTGTCGGAGATCGGTGCCGGACGGTCGGAAGTACCGCCGATGAAGCCCATTACACGCGGTACGTTACGCACCAGGTGCCATGTGGTTTCATCCATGATCATCTGGACCAGGACATAACCCGGGAAAAACTTGCGCTCACTCTTGCGCTTCTGGCCAGCACGCATCTCGACCACTTCTTCGGTCGGGACCAGTACTTCACCGAACATGTCTTCCATGCCATGCATCTTGATATGTTCGCGCAGGGACTTGGCTACACGGCCTTCATAGCCGGAAAAAGCCTGCACGACATACCATCTCATACGTTGTTCACGTTGTTCAGTCATGGCTTATCCTTACACACCGGTAATCAGGTTGACCAACCAGACCAAGGCACCGTCCAGAACGAACAGCAGCAGCCCCATCACGGCGGTCACCGCCAGCACAATCAGGGTTGTCTGAATGGCTTCCTGACGGGTCGGCCATACGACCTTGCGGACTTCCAGGCGAGACTCACGGGCGAATGCCAGTGTTGCCTTTCCCTTGGTGGTTTGCAGGGCTACTGCACCGGCAGCAGCAATGACAACGACCACACCCAGGGCGCGGACGGCAGCGACAACATCGTTGAGCAGGTAATTACCCACTACAGCGGCCGCCAGGATAATGAAAACCAGGCCCCAAAGCAGGGTATCCTTGCTTCCGCCCTGGCTCTCAGAACTAACACTCATACAACCCACCTGTATCTGACGTAACCAAAGACACAAAAGCCCCGTACGAGACGAGGTATATGGCAGGGGCGGCAGGACTCGAACCCGCAACCATCGGTTTTGGAGACCGCTGTTCTACCAATTCGAACTACGCCCCTACACAAGAAAGCCCCTATTATAGGGGCTTTGCTTTATTTATGTAAGCCAAAGATTAAGCGATTACGCTGGCTACAACACCGGCACCTACAGTACGGCCACCTTCACGGATAGCGAAACGCAGGCCATCGTCCATTGCGATCGGAGCAATCAGGGTAACAACCATCTTGATGTTGTCGCCCGGCATTACCATCTCTACGCCTTCCGGCAGTTCGATGGTACCGGTCACGTCGGTAGTACGGAAGTAGAACTGCGGACGGTAGCCTTTGAAGAACGGGGTATGACGACCACCTTCTTCTTTGGACAGTACGTACACTTCAGATTCGAACTTGGTGTGCGGCTTGATAGAACCCGGCTTGGCCAGTACCTGACCACGCTCTACGTCTTCACGCTTAACACCACGCAGCAGCGCGCCGATGTTCTCGCCTGCACGACCTTCGTCCAGCAGCTTGCGGAACATTTCAACACCGGTACAGGTGGTAGAAACGGTATCTTTGATACCAACGATTTCTACGGTCTCACCTACTTTAACGATACCGCGCTCTACACGACCGGTAACTACGGTACCACGGCCAGCGATAGAGAATACGTCTTCGATAGGCATCAGGAACGGCTGGTCAATCGCGCGCTCCGGCTCCGGGATGTAGGTATCCAGGTGGCCAGCCAGCTCGATGATCTTCTCTTCCCACTGAGCGTCGCCTTCCAGCGCTTTCAGCGCGGAACCACGAACTACCGGCAGGTCATCACCCGGGAAGTCGTACTCGGTCAGCAGTTCACGAACTTCCATCTCTACCAGTTCGAGCAGCTCTTCGTCATCAACCATGTCACACTTGTTCATGAACACGATCATGTACGGGATACCAACCTGACGACCCAGCAGGATGTGCTCACGAGTCTGCGGCATCGGGCCGTCAGTCGCTGCTACTACCAGGATCGCGCCGTCCATCTGGGCAGCACCGGTGATCATGTTTTTAACGTAGTCGGCGTGACCCGGGCAGTCTACGTGTGCGTAGTGACGGGTAGCGGTGTCGTATTCTACGTGGGAGGTGTTGATGGTGATACCACGCTCACGCTCTTCCGGTGCCTTGTCGATCTGGTCGAAGGCGAAAGCTTTACCACCGAAGTGCTTGGCCAGCACGTTGGTGATAGCTGCAGTCAGGGTGGTTTTACCGTGGTCAACGTGGCCGATGGTACCCACGTTAACGTGCGGTTTATTACGCTCAAATTTTTCTTTAGACATGATCGTCCCTCTAAACTAACGCTGAGTACGCGGTGGCAAGCTAACCACAGAACAGTTTATATGATGGATTTGAATCTGGTGGGGAAGAGAGGCTGGTGCTGACAGACAGGTTCGACTGCCGACTTCACCCTGAGGGCGTAGCTCTTGGTATCGCCTGAGCCATATCAGCATCTTGGAGCGGGCAGCGGGAATCGAACCCGCATCATCAGCTTGGAAGGCTGAGGTAATAGCCATTATACGATGCCCGCATTTCTCTAACCCAAAGAACTCAAACCGCAGAGAAATATGGTGGAGGGAGAAGGATTCGAACCTTCGAAGGCAGAGCCGTCAGATTTACAGTCTGATCCCTTTGGCCGCTCGGGAACCCCTCCAGATGCCAGATTGTCACAGTGGTAATTCTGCTTGCACCCACTGTTTTTTATCGCTTTTGCCGAGCAAACAGGCGACAGACATCCAAGCGTCGCGCATTTTATTGTAAGGATTTGGGGGATGCAACCATTGCACCTTGCAAAATGTGGATTATTGCCGGGATCCGGGCAAAAAAGTGGAGGGATTCAGGCCAATCTGGATGCGTCCCTTGTCGCTCTCCACCCCTTGGTGTATGGTCGCCGTGCCAAAGAAACAGTGATGACACCATGACGACAGAGCATAACCCCTATCTGCAATTCACCCGCGAAAAATGGGCGTTATTGCGCGATTCGGTCCCCCTGACCCTGACCGAACACGATCTGCAAACCCTGCGCGGGATCAACGAAAAGGTGTCATTGAAGGAGGTAGAGGAGATCTATCTGCCCCTCTCCCGCCTGCTCAATCTCTATGTCAAAGCCAAGCAGCGCCGTAGCCGGGTACTGGAACAGTTCCTCGGCCAGTCACGCGGCAAAGGTACTTATATCATCAGCATCGCCGGCAGTGTGGCGGGGGGCAAAAGCACCACGGCTCGCATCCTGCAGGCGTTGCTGGAGCGCTGGCCGGAGCACCCGCGGGTGGAACTGGTGACCACCGACGGCTTCCTCTATCCCAACAAGGTGCTGGAGGAGCGTGGCCTGATGCGCCGCAAGGGGTTCCCGGAATCCTACGACATCCGCCATCTGGTGGAGTTTGTCGCCAATATCCGGGCTGGCCACGAGAAGGTGGAAGCACCGGTCTACTCCCACCTTATCTATGACATCATCCCTGACGAGAAGAAGGTGGTGGAGCAGCCGGACATCCTGATCCTGGAAGGGCTCAATGTACTGCAGAGCGGTATGGATTATCCGCAGGAGCCGCACCGGGTATTTGTCTCCGATTTCGTCGACTTCTCCATCTATGTGGATGCCGAAGCCGACCTGCTGCGCACCTGGTATATCGAACGCTTCCTCAAATTCCGCAGTGGCGCTTTCTCGGATCCGGACTCCTACTTCCACCACTACGCCAAGCTGACCGAGAGCGAAGCGACCCAGATCGCCAACAACATCTGGCAGGATATCAACTATCTCAATCTGCAGGAGAACATCCTGCCGACCCGGGAGCGGGCCAACCTGATCCTGACCAAGGGCAACGAGCACGCCATCGAACAGATCAAGCTGCGCAAATAAACACGGCAGTTCGCACCGTTGCAGATAGCCGGATAACAGAGAGGGGACCCGCAGGTCCCCTCTCTTTTTTGTCGCTAACGGTTATCGCCAGGCGCAACGCTCAATCACCCCGGCGCAGGGAGAGTTCGCCACCCAGATAGAACTTGGTGCCCTCCTCCGTCTCCAGCCGCAGTGCGCCGCGATCGTCGATACCACGGGCGATACCGCGGATCTCCTGCTCCCCCATCAAGAGACGGACAGGGCGACCGGCAAAGTGGTCGAGCCGGTTCCACTGATCGACAAAGCTCGCCAATCCGCTCTGCTCGAAGGTCTGCATCGCCCGCTGCAGATAGGCGATCATCCGGGCAGCGAGCTCATTGCGATCGACCAGCTCGGGATTGATGTGGCGCAGCTCGGCCCAGGCTTGATCGATCTTCTCCCCTTCACGGGCAGGCATCGCCAGATTGAGACCGATGCCGATCACCAGATGACAGCTGGCCCCGGCGCTACCGCTCATCTCCACCAGTATTCCCGCCAACTTGCGGCCCTGATAGTAGAGGTCGTTCGGCCACTTGAGCTCGACGCCTTGATAGCCAAGGGACTCCAGCGCTTCAACCACTGCCACGCCGACCGCCAGACTCAGCCCCATGGCCGCCGCCATGCCTTGTTCGAGTCGCCAGTACATGCTGAGGATCAGCTGGCAACCAAACGGCGAAATCCAGGGTTTGCCACGACGACCGCGCCCGGCGGTCTGACACTCGGCCAGACAGCTCTCGCCAGAGCGCAGCTCATTGACCCGATCCAGCAGGTGTTGGTTGGTCGAGCCAATGACCGGAAAACAGTGCACCGGCGCCATCGGGGCCAGTGCCTGCAAGGTAGCCTGATCATAGAGCGCCATCGGCACCGCCAGCCGGTAGCCCTTGCCGGTCAGGCTAAAGAGATCCAGCCCCAGCTCCTTGAGCGCCGCCATGTGTTTGCTCACCGCCGCCCGGCTGATGCCGAGCTGCTCACCCAGCTGTTCGCCGGAGTGAAACTGGCCGTCGCTAAGCAGGGTGATCAGGGTCTGTCTGATGGGAGTCAACGTCATGAGAGCACCTCGTCAAGCCAGGTTTCACCGTGTGCCCCCATAAAACGCACCTCGTGCTCCAGCACCACGCCAAACATCTGTTCCACGCTGTCGCGGACATGGGCCGCCAGCGCGATCAGCTCCATGGCACTGGCGCCCCCCAGATTGACCAGCACCAGCGCCTGCTCCTGATGAACGGCGGCGCGACCGATGGCGAAACCTTTCAGACCGCACTGATCGATGAGCCAGCCCGCCGCCAGCTTGGCCTGCCCTTCTCCGGCCGGATAGCAGGGCATCTGCGGGTAGCACGCCTTGAGATTCTCCGCCAGCGCGGCAGGCACCACCGGATTCTTGAAGAAGCTGCCCGCATTGCCGAGCACCGCAGGATCCGGCAGTTTGGCCATGCGGGTGGCACAGACGGTATCGAAGATGGCCTGCGCCGAAGGCGCGTCACCGAGCGCCACCAGTGGGCCATAGCCCTGCACCGGTTGCCACGCCTTGGGCAGTTTGAGCCCGACGGCGGTGATCAGGTGGGAATCCTGATACTCGTGTTTGAAGATGCTGTCACGATAACCGAAGCGGCACTCTGCCGCCGCGATCCGTTCAATCTCGCCACTCTGCCAGTTGAACGCCTCGACATAGGCGCAGAAGTCCGCCAGCTCAACGCCATAGGCACCGATGTTCTGCACCGGCGCCGCACCGACCGTGCCGGGAATAAGCGCCAGATTCTCCAGCCCGAACCAGCCCTGTTGCAAGGTATGGCGCACCAGCTGATGCCAATCTTCACCGGCCGCCACATGGAGCAACCAGTGATCGCCACCATCTTCAGCGGTAATCCCCTTGAGCCGGTTGAGCACCACCAGACCGAGAAAATCGGTGGTGAAGAGCATGTTGCTGCCGCCGCCCAGATTGAGGCGTGGCAACTGGTTGAGCTGTGGATCGGCACGCAGGGTCGCCAGATCGGCAACCTGCTCCACCTCGGCCAGCCAGAGGCAGTACGCATCGAGGGCAAGGGTGTTGAGCTTCAACAAGGAGGCGTTGGCATTCAGTTTCATCGGTCTATCCCAGCTTGGTGCAAGGGCGCAGTCTACCTCAAGTTACCCCATGACGAAAAACCCGAGCCCTTTTCGGGGGAATAGCAGTGGTTTAGAGTAGGCGACTTCAACTGCTGAGGAATAACTCATGAACAACCAGTTTGCCGTCATCGGCCTGGGCCTGTTTGGCAGCGCGCTGTGCGAAGAGCTGCAACGGCAAGATGCCGAAGTACTGGCCATCGATATCGACGAGAGCAAGACCCGGCAAATCGCCGCCCTCTGCAATCACGTTATCGTGGCGGATGCCACCGACGAGGCCACCGTGGCCGAGCTGGGGCTGGCCAATTTCGATATCGTCTTCGTTGCCATCGGTGACAACCTGGAGACCAGCATCCTCACCACCCTCGTCTTGAAAGAGGCAGGCGTGAAGAAGGTGTGGGTCAAGGCGCGCGACAAGTTCCACGCCAAGATCCTGCAGAAAGTGGGCGCCGACAAGGTGATCAACCCGGAGTGGGACATGGGCCGCCGGGTCGCCCAGAGCATGCTGGACAACCGGCTGTTCGACTATCTGGAGCTGGGCCACGACATGGTGCTGACCGAGTTCGTGATTGGCCTGCAACAGAACGGCCGGGAACTAGGCGACTTCCATCTGCTGCAACAGAGCGATTTCCAGCTGCTCGCCATCAAGCGTGGTGATGTGCTGCACAACGTGCTGACCGGCAAGATGGAGCTGCAACTAGGCGACATCCTGATCCTGGCGGGCAACAAGCACGCCATCGACCACTGGCTCGAAACCCTATGATCAACTGGCGCAGCAGCTACGCCTTCGCCCTCCATCGGGAGCAGGACTCTCGCTGGAGCGAAGCCCGGCTGATCCTCGGCAGCTTTCTGATCATTCTGCTGATTGGCACCATCTTTCTGGTGCAACCCTCCAGCCACAATGGCGAGGTTACCTTCGTCAACGCCCTGTTTACCGCCACCTCGGCCATCAGCGTGACAGGTCTTGGCGTGGTGGATACCGGCACCGCCTTCACCCTGCAGGGGCAGATTTTTCTGTTGATGCTGATGGAGATCGGCGGTCTGGGCCAGATGACCATGACCCTGCTGCTGATCGCCATCTTCAGCAAGCGGGTCGGCCTGCGCCAACAGGTGCTGGCCAAGGAGGCGCTGGGACAGGAGGGCTCGGTCAACATCATCCAGCTGGTCAAACGGATCGTGCTGTTCGCCTTTATTGCCCAATTGATCGGTACCGGCATCATGGCGATCCGCTGGGTGCCCGAGATGGGTTGGGTGCACGGCCTCTATGTCAGCTTCTTCCACGCGGTCTCGGCCTTCAACAACGCCGGGTTTTCGCTCTTTGCCAACAACCTCATGGACTATAGGGACGATCCCATCATCAGCCTGACCATCGCCGGCCTGCTGATCCTGGGGGGGATTGGCTTTACCGTCATCGTCGATCTGGTGCGCAACCGCCGCTGGCGCAAGCTGAAGCTGCACAGCAAGCTGATGCTGCTGATGACCCCGGCGCTGCTGCTGGCCGGTACCCTGATGTTCTGGCTACTGGAACACAACAACCCCGGCACCCTCGGCAAGGCCGGTGTCGGTGGCCAGCTGCTGGCTGCCTTCTTCCAATCTGCCAGTGCCCGTACCGCCGGTTTCAATACTATCGATATCGGGCTGATGACCCCGGCGGCGTTGCTGTTCCTGATGATGTTGATGTTTATCGGTGCCGGTGCCACCTCAACCGGTGGTGGTATCAAAGTCACCACCTTCGCAGTCGTGCTGCTGGCGACCAAGGCATTTCTGACCAAACGACCCCATGTCACCGCTTTTGGCCGCACCCTGTCGCCCCAGATCGTGACCCGCTCGCTGGCCATCATCATCGTCAGCACCATGGTGCTGATGCTGGCGATGTTCCTGCTGATGGTGACCGAGGATCTGCCGTTCGACAAAATCATGTTCGAGACCATCTCGGCATTTGCTACCGTCGGCCTCTCCACCGGCATCACCGCCTCCCTGAGCGAGCCGGGCAAACTAATCCTGGTGCTGGTGATGATCTGCGGCCGTCTCGGCCCCCTGACCCTGGCCTTTATGCTGGCCCGCCCGGTCGAAACCCGCATCCGTTATCCGGAAGAGAACGTCTATACCGGCTGACCAGCCATGAACACGGGGCAGCCATTGGCTGCCCCGTTTTTTTATTCGGCTTGTTGCTGCGCCTTGAGCCAGCGCCCCGGGCTCATCCCCAGCTCCCGCTCGAATGCCCTTCCAAAGGCAACACTGCTGCTGTATCCCGCACCCAGCGCCACCTGCACCATGGGCTCCCCCGCCAGCAGTTGCTGGCAGGCGCGCGCCATGCGCCAGCGGGTCAGATAACCAAGCGGCGCTTGACCGACCCGCTCCTGAAACCTCGCGGCAAAGCGGGCCCGCGACATGCCAGCCTCCCGCGCCAGCGTGGCCACCGTCCAGGGTTCATCCCCACGCTGATGCATTACCGAGATCGCCTTGGCCAACTGGGGATCGGAAATACCTGCCAGCATCCCCTGCTGACATACTCCTTGCTCGACCAGATGACGCAGCAGCAGGATCAACAGTACCTCCAGCAAGCGGGAGATCAGCGGATCCTGCCCGTAGCGGGGGTGAAACGCCTCGTCAAACAGCTGACTCAGCACCGGCGTCAGGACAGGCAACTCACGTAACGGCAGCACCAGCGAGCCCGGTAATGCCAGTTGCAACGGCGATGATCCCCCCTTGCCGAATGCGACATTGGCGCACACCAAATCACAACCCCCCAGCGTTCTGGGTTCAAGCTTGTGGGGACGTCCCCGAGGGAACAGGATCAGGGTCGGCTCCTCGAGCAGCAAGCTGGTTCCCCCCTCTTCACGCAGCATGACGGCACCGCTGCGCAGCAGATGAAGATGTCCGCCACTCGGATAATCATCACTGGAGGAGTTCTGGCACAGGTTGCCGGCGAAGAAGATCTTGGCTTCGGGGGAGGCATGAACCAACAGGGCAGAGAGCGGATCCATATTTGAGACGAATAGTATTTATTTGCAGATGATGAGTGATAAACCGTATCACGAATGACGGCACACTGTCTCCCGTACCTTCACTACCACAGGAGAAGATCATGAGCCGTATCCAACCCGTATCCCAACCGCAACCAGCTGCCGCCCAGACCCTGGCCACCCTGCACCGCAATCTGGGTATGGTGCCCAACCTCTACGCTACCCTGGCCCACTCGCCAGCCCTGCTCAATGGCTTCCTGGGCTTTGCCGAGGCGCTTGGCAAGGGGCGCCTCACTGCCCCACAACGGGAGTTGCTGGCACTGGCCATAGGTCAAGCCAACGCCTGCCAATACTGTTTGTCTGCCCACACACTACTGGCGGGCAAGGCCGGATTCTCGGCCCAGGAGATCCGGGCAGCCCGACTCGGCCAGGCCTCGGCTCCCGTTGATCACGCCCTGCTGCAACTGGCAACGGCACTGGTCAACCAGCGCGGGGTCATCAGTGACGAGCAGCTTGCTAGCGCCCGTGCCGCAGGCGTAGATGACGAGCTGCAGCTGGAGGTGCTCGGCCAGGTGGTCGTCAATACCCTGACCAACTATGGCAACCACCTGGCAGCGACCGAGATCGACTTCCCGCCCGTCACTCTGACCCCTTAAACAAGGAGCCCCCCATGCAGCAACATGACAAAGGCTTTCTGGTCGCCCTGGCGGGCGTGGTATTGACCCTGCTCTGGATCGGCGTCTTCAAGTTTACCCCGACAGAGGCAGCCGCCATCAAACCACTGGTAGCCAGCCACCCCTTGATGAGCTGGCTCTATGGCCCCCTGTCGGAACAGAGCGTATCGAACCTGATCGGGGTGGTCGAGATAGTGATCGCCATCGGGCTGGTCGTGGGCCTGTGGCAACCTCGCATCGGTTACTGGTGCAGCATGGGGGCTATCGTCACCTTCCTGGCGACGCTGAGCTTCCTGCTGACCCTGACAGGTGTCTGGAAGATGGTTGACGGCGTGCCAGTCACCGAGTTTTTCCTGTTCAAGGATCTGGTGTTTCTCGGTGTGGTGCTGCACTACCAGCACAGGATCCGTGCCAGCTTGTCCACTCAGGCAGCCTGACAACAATGCCTTTGGCGCCCAGGATGGGCGCCTTTTTTCGTTATGCAGCCCTGGTCTGGCGCTTGCTGGTCGTCTTGCGCGGTCGGGGCCCGCCAGTCGTGCTGGCTGCCGGACTCTTGCGTTTGGTAAAACGCCGCTTGCCGGCACCCGGCGCCTCCTTGGGCAGGGCGCTGAAGCTGGCGCCAGAGTCCTGCCGCGCCCCCTCGATCAGACCGTGCAGCTGTTCGGTGAGCGGCCCCATAAACTGCTGGTAACTGCCGTGACGCTCGGCGATCTGGCCGAGGCTCTGCTCCCACAGCGCCGTCATATCCGGCGTGGTGGCGGTGGCTGGCAGCGCCTGCACCAGTGCCCGCCCGGTCGGGGTCGCCTTGATGCTCTTGCCCTGACGCACCAGAAAGCGGCGCTTGAACAGCAGATCGATGATACCGGCCCGGGTCGCCTCGGTGCCGAGGCCGTCGGTCTCGCGCAGGGTTTTGCGGATCTCGGGATCCTGCACATAGCGGGCGATGCCGGTCATGGCCGCCAGCAGGGTGGCATCGGTGAACGACTTGGGAGGCTGGGTCATTTTCTCCTGCAGTTCGCCCCGCTCGCAGAGCAGCTGCTCCCCCTCTTTAAGAGCAGGCAGGGTACCGGCCTTCTCTTCGTCGTCATCCTCCTCCACTCCGAGCAGCGCCTTCCAGCCCGCTTTCAGAATGCGCCGCGCCTTGGCCTGAAACAGGCCACCGGCGATGCGCAGCAGCACCTTGCTGTCGTTGTATTCAAACGGGGGATAGAACTGCAGCAGGTACTGGCGGGCAATCAGGCCATAGAGCTTCGCCTCGTCGGCCCCCAAGGTGGCGGGGTTGCCCTGCTTCTCGGTGGGAATGATGGCGTGGTGGGCATCCACCTTGCTGTCGTTCCACGCCTTGCTGCGGATCTTGCCATCAGCATCGGCAACCGCCCTGGCCAGAGCAGGCGCAGTGGCAGCGATGGCGCCGCGCACCTGCTCGGCCCGCTTGAAATGGTCGGTCGGCAGATAACGGCTGTCGGAGCGCGGATAGGTGATGAGCTTGTGGCGCTCGTAGAGACTCTGGCAGATGTCGAGTACCCGCTTGGCATCCATGCCGAATCGCTTGGCGGCATCGATCTGCAGGCTGGAGAGGTTATAGGGCAGCGGCGCCGCCTGCTTGCGGGCCTGCTCCTCCACCGATTCGACCTGTGCCGGTTGGCCGTTGATCCGGCTCACCACCTTGTCGGCCAACGCCCGGTTGAGCACCCGCCCCTCCTCGTCCTGCCACGGCAGACAAGCTTCCGATGGCAGCCACTTGGCAGTGAAGCGCTCGTTGCTATCGGTCAGCAGATGGGCCAGCACCTCGTAGAAGGGTTTGGGGACAAAGGCCTCGATCTCGAGATCACGCCGAACCACCAGCCCGAGCAGCGGGGTCTGCACCCGACCAACCGAGAGCAGCTCGCTGCAACCGGCCTTGCGTCCGAGCAGGGTGTAGGCGCGGGTCATGTTGATGCCGTAGAGCCAGTCGGCCCGACTGCGAGCCAGCGCCGAGACCGCCAGCGGCACGAACTCCTTGTTATCCCTCAGTTTGTCGAGGGCGCGGCGCACCGCAGGCGGGTTGAGATCGCTGATGAGACAACGCTGCACCGGCCTGGTTTTCGGGTAGCCGAGAAAGTCGATCACCTCGTCCACCAGCAGTTGTCCTTCCCGGTCCGGGTCACCGGCGTTGACCACGCAGTCGGCCTGCTTGATCAGCCGCTTGATGACGGTGAGCTGGGTTTTGGTCTTGGGCTTGGCCACCAGCTGCCACTGGGCGGGGACGATGGGGAGATGCTCCATCCGCCACTGCTTGAAGGCGGTGTCATAGGCATCTGGCTCGGCCTGCTCCAGCAGATGGCCGATGCACCAGGTGACCACATCCCCTTGGGCGGTCTCGATAAAACCGTCGCCCTTCTTGTGTGGCTTGGGCAGGGCATCGGCAATGGCGCGCCCCAGAGTGGGCTTCTCGGCGATGAAGAGTCGCATCGGTGACTACCTGAAACACTGTATATGCAGACAGTATACAGCGCCCACCGATAAAGCCCAACCGCGACTACTCGTCGAACGGATTGTCGTGAATGGCGGCAAACAGCCGCGCCTGATTGAGCACGGGGGCATAGTGGAAGGCATTGTCGCCATCCTCCGTCAGCAGATAGTCGGTCAGCTGCTCGCGCACCGCCTCCTGCAAGCTCTCCAGCTTCCACGGCTTGGCGAGGTAGTAGTGCAATCCGCCGCGATTGACCGCCTCTATGGTCGCCTCCAGCCCCGCCTGCCCGGTCAGCAGCAGCTTGCGGCTGGCCCGGGTCGCTCTACGCCGGTTCAGCTCTACCAGAAAGTCGACCCCCAAGGTTCCCGGCATGATGTGATCGCAGAGGATCAGCGCCAGCCTGCCCCCCTCCCGCTCCCACTCGTGCACCACCTCGCGCGCTTCGTCGACGCTCTCGGCGCCATCCAGCTCGAAATGGCTGCGAAACGGCGCGAGGTCGTGGAGCACCGCCTCCAGCACCTCCCGCTCATCGTCCACGCACAGGATCAGATAGTGTTTGTTCATTGCTCCTCCTTGGCGGCGCACCACGGCACGCCCTCTGTTGGCTGATGCGCCCACTCAGGCCGCATGCTCGTTGTGGCGGGGCTCTCCCCCGTAGTCGGCCATCCCGATATCCCCCAGCGGCAGGCAGACCCGCATCCGGGTGTAGCGTCCAGGCTCGGAGGCCACCTCGATCCGGCCGTGATGCTGCTGCACTATCTGCAGCGAGACGCTCAGGCCAATGCCAAGGCCGAAATGGCCCTCCCGCTTGGTGGTGAAGTTGAGATCGAAGATCCGCTGCCACAGCTCGGGCTCGATGCCGCAGCCGCTATCCTCCACCTCCACCATCACCCAGCCGGGCTCCGGCAGGCCGGTGCGCACCGTCAATCTTCCCGGCTCGCTCATGGCATCCAGACTGTTGGCGATGAGGTTGGTCCACACCTGCTGCAGGGCGGCGGGATGGCAGCGCACCAGCGGCAGGGGTTGGTACTCCTTGCAGAGCTCATGCTGCTTGAGGCGGTTTTCGAACATCAGCAGGGTATCTTCCAGCCCCTCGTGCAGATCCACCAGCGAGGGCTCGTCCCTGTCCTGCCGGGCATACTGCTTGAGGCTCTTGACCAGATCGCCGATGCGGCGGGCACACACTTCGATATTGCGCAGGAAGCTGCCGGTCTGCTGGAACAGCTCCAGCCGGGAGAGCAGGGCCTCCCGCTCGTCGGCAGTGCGGCTGGCAAACCAGCGCTGCCAGTTCAGCTCGTCATCCAGATTCATCTGCACCGCCAGCCGCGCCTGCTGGCGATCACCAAAGCGCCCCTCAGCCTGCCGGGTCTTGTCACGGATCTCGCTGGTCGAGACCGGCTGGGAACTCAACGCCTGACAGAGGGTCTGGTTGCCCAGCCCCTTGATGGGGGCAGGTAGTTCGAGATTGACCAGATCGGGGATGGCGGCCCGCAGGGTCTCGCTGCCACGGATAATGGCCGCTACCGGGTTGTTGAGCTCGTGGGCGACACCGGCCACCAGCTGACCCAGCATCGCCATCTTTTCGCTCTCCACCAGCTGGGCGTGAGCGGCATCGAGTGAGTTGAGGGTCTGTTGCAGCCGCATCTCGGTGCGGATGCTGTTTTGCAGGCGACGGTTGAAGTGGCGCAGCAGCAGGTTGGTAAAGGAGGGGAGCAGTTCGCTGCGCGCCTGCATCACCCGGGAGAATTGCAGCTTGTCGAGCTTGATCACCTCGGCACCGGTCAGGGTCACGCCGGTGGTGAAGGCGGGTTCGCCGGTGACGAAGGACATGCCCCCCACCAGCGAACCGGTACGGTAGTGCACCACCTCCTGATCGATCCCCTGCTCGTCCCGCTTGCGCAGCACCACCTCCCCCTTGGCGATAAACCAGAGGAAGCTGTTTAGCTCCCCCTCGCGGGTCAGCACATGGCCCGGACTGTAGTGGCGGCAGACCCGCTCCTCGTCATTACCCTCGAAAAACTGATAGAGACCGTCGATCACCACCCGCGATAGCTCTTCATCGCTGCAGTGGGTGTAATCCATAAAGCCCTGCCGATAGGCAGCCAACTGGCGATCGACGTGGGCTCGCAGCAGCTTCTGGTTGTCGAGCACGGCGGCATAGCTCAGCAGATCCGCCTCGGGACGTTGCAATACAAAGTGGCTCGCCTGCTCGATCACCGCCCGGCGCAGGCTGCCATCGCGCCAGGGGCGTTGCAGGTAGTAGTCGAGACGACCGAGGTTGACCGCCTCGATGATCGATTTCATCTCCGGCTGGCTGCCCAGCAGGATCTTGCGGCACGCCTCGTGACGGCTGCCGAGGCGGATCAGAAAATCGGCCCCTCGCCCATCCCCCAGCTCGCTGTCACACACCACTACGGCGGGTGGCTGCCCCTTACGATCCAGCTCGTCCAAGGCCAGCTCCGCCGACCCCTGACCGACTACCACCACCAGCGCGAAATGGCCGAGCAGCGGAACCAACTCCTGTTCGAATTCGGCCAGCAGTTGCACGTTGGCGGCGACACACAGCAGTGAGAAAGGGCTCATCAGCGACACTCCGTTGAGGCTCACTGCTCACTATATCAGCGAATCTTGTGGGGTTTTGCGAGGGGGCTAACAGCTGTCGCGGAAAGTGCACAAATAGATAAAACAGAAAACAACTGAATTTAATTCAACAAATATATCAATAACAAAATAAAAGACAAAATATGACAACAATCAAAAATATAAACCATGATGGAGGTCAACGCCTTATCCCTATCATTACTACTACTATTGGACTAGTACTATGTAGGTAATTATTGACCGTAGGAAAACGCCGCCATGATTGGAAAACTGATAAGAAAAACCTGGTTCTGGCTCCTGCTGCTCGGGGCCCTGCTGGGTGTCGCGGCACTGGGTGTCACCGTGACCGTGCTGCACAAGACCAGCTCCACCGAATTCTGCGTCTCCTGCCACTCCATGCAGACTCCGCTCGCCGAGTATCAGGGCAGTGTCCACTTCCAGAACACCAAGGGGATCCGCGCCGAGTGCGCCGACTGCCACATCCCGGGCGACCCCACCTCCTACCTGTGGACCAAGATCCGCGCCGTGAAGGATATCTATCACGAGGCGATCGGCACCCTGGATACCCCGGAAAAGTATGAAGCCCACAAGCTGCGGATGGCCCAGTCCGTCTGGGACGAACTGAAAGCCAACGACTCCGCTACCTGCCGCAGTTGCCACAGCTACGAGGCGATGGACATTCTGGCCCAGCGCCCCAACGCCCGCGCCGAGCACCCCATCGCCATCAAGGATGGCCAGACCTGCATCGACTGCCACCGCGGCGTCGCCCACATCATGCCCGACATGAGCGGTCTGGCCGCCGCCGGTGCCAGCGAACTGGCGCAGGCCGCCGCCCAGACCCCGGCCAGCGTCACCACCCGCTACGCCATCGCCACCACCCCGCTCTATCTGGATGCCAGCGCCAAGACCGATGAAGGCACCCTGATGCCCTCCACTCAGGTTGAGATGATGGGCAAGGAGAATGGCCGCGCCCGGGTGCGCATCGATGGCTGGCAGCAGGATGGCGTGAGCGAAGTGTTCTACGCCGCCCCCGGCAAACGGATCCTCAGCGTGCTGGTCGGCGATGCCGCCAAGAAAGCGCTGGTCACCGGCAAGAGCGAAACCGACAGCGCCACCAACCTCACCTGGCATCAGGTCAGCCTGACCGCCTGGGTAGACGAGAGCCAGCTCATCGGCGATCAGGGCAAGCTGTGGCAGTACGCCTCCACCCTGATGTCCAACAACTGTACCGGCTGCCACGGCCTCACCGCGCTGGATCACTTCAATGCCAACCAGTGGATCGGCGTCATCAAGGGGATGGAATCTCGTACCTCCCTGACCCCGGAACAGGCTCGCATGTTGACCCAGTATGTCCAGAAACACGCCAGTGACATGAGCGCGGCCCACTAAGGCTGGCACAGAGGAAAACCGTTATGACTTTTTTCAATGACAAGAAGACCAATCTGTCCCGCCGCAACCTGCTCAAGGGGCTCGGCGCCTGCGCAGCCCTGCCCCTGCTCGGCGGCATTTTTCCCAAGAGTGCGCTGGCGCAAGCCATCAGCACCGCATTGAGTCAGTTCCCGACCCTGGTGCCCGCCCAGAAGGGTATTCTGACCGGCGCCCACTGGGGTGCTTTCGAGGCGATCGTCGAAGATGGCCGCATGGTGCGCGTCCAGCCGGTGGCCGATGATCCAGCGCCGAACGATCTCATCGATATGGCGCCGTTCCAGGTGCACGCCAAGAACCGCGTCAAATACCCCATGGTACGCAAGAGCTGGCTGGAGCACGGCCCGGGTGCCAAGCCGGAGCTGCGCGGTGCCGACCAGTGGGTACGAGTGAGCTGGGACAAGGCGATCGAACTGGTGGCCGGTGAAATCCAGCGCGTGCAGAGTGACTTCGGTCCGCAGGCGATCCACGCCGGTTCCTACGGCTGGAAGAGTGTCGGCATGTTCCACAACAGCCGCACCCTGCTGCACCGCCTGATGAACCTCTCCGGCGGTTTCACCGGTTATGCCGGTGACTACTCCACGGGCGCGGCCCAGGTGATCATGTCCCACGTGATGGGCTCCATCGAGGTGTACGAGCAGCAGACCGCCTGGCCGAATGTGGTGGAAAACGCCGAACTGGTGGTACTGTGGGGGGTCAACGCTCAAGTAACTCTGAAGAACAGCTGGAACATGCCGGATCACGAAGGGCAGGCCGGCTTCATGGCGCTGAAAGAGAAGGGCACCCGCGTCATCAGCATCGACCCCATCTACAACGAGACCGCCAAGCTGGTCGGTGCCGAGTGGATTGCGCCGAACGCCTACACCGACGTGGCCATGATGCTGGGTGTGGCTCACACCCTCTACAGCGAGAAGAAGCACGATCAAGCTTTCCTCGAGCGCTACACCGTCGGCTTCGACAAGTTCCTGAACTACCTGCTCGGCAAGGATGACGGCCAACCGAAGAGCGCCGAATGGGCGAGCAGCGTCTGCGGCGTCGATGCCAAGGTGATCCGCCAGCTGGCTCTCGACATGGCCGCCAAGCGCACCATGATCATGGCCGGTTGGGGCATGCAGCGTCAGCAGCACGGCGAACAGCCGAACTGGATGCTGGTCACTCTGGCCTCCATGCTGGGCCAGATCGGCCTGCCGGGCGGCGGCTACGGCTTCAGCTACCACTACTC
Organism: Aeromonas sp. Lyrl_2; assembly: GCF_051948815.1. NCBI lineage: Bacteria > Pseudomonadati > Pseudomonadota > Gammaproteobacteria > Aeromonadales > Aeromonadaceae > Aeromonas > Aeromonas sp. Lyrl_2. The sequence continues at coordinate 147,236 of NZ_JAYJLJ010000008.1, read as the reverse complement.
CTCCGGTGGCAGCCCCACCGCCAAGGGCGGCATTCTGGCGGGTATCTCCGCCGGCAACGCACCGAAGAACAGCCCGGCCCCAATCCCGGTGGCCCGCATCGCCGACTGTCTCGCCAACCCGGGCAAGACCATCGACTTCAACGGCCGCAAGGTGACCTATCCGGACATCAAGCTGGTCTACGTGGCGGGCGGCAACCCCTTCCACCACCATCAGGACACCAACAACCTGCTGCAGGCGTGGCGCAAGCCGCAGACCGTGATCGTGCACGAGCCCTACTGGACGGCGACTGCCAAGCACGCCGATATCGTGCTGCCGGTCACCACCAGCTACGAGCGCAACGATCTGGAGATGGGTGGCGACTACTCCCAGCGCTATGTGTTCCCGATGCACCAGTGCGTGCCGCCGCAGTTTGAAGCCCGCAACGACTTCGACATCTTCAGCGCCATCGCCGCCAAGCTGGGCGTGCAGGAGCAGTACACCGAAGGCAAAGACGAGATGCTGTGGCTCAAGCAGATGTACGATGGCATGGCGGCGCAGGCCCGCGGCGCCCGCGTCGCGCTGCCGCCGTTCAACATGTTCTGGGAGTCCAACAACTACATCCGCTTCCCGATCCCCGAGGCCAACCGCCAGTGGATCCGTCACGCCGATTTTCGCGAGAATCCGCTGCTCAACCCACTCGGTACCCCGTCCGGCAAGATCGAGATCTTCTCCAACACGGTGGCGGGGATGGGTTACGCCGACTGTGCCGGCCATCCCAAGTGGTATGAGCCCAAGGAGTGGGTGAAGAGCGAGGTGGCGGCGCGCTATCCGCTGTCGCTCAACACCTCCCACCCGACCCAGCGGCTGCACTCCCAGCTAGACAACACCCCGCTGCGGGACAAGTTCGCCATCGCCGACCGCGAGGCGATCATGCTCCATCCCGCCGACGCCAAGGCCCGTGGCATCGCTCAGGGAGATCTGGTGCGCGCCTTCAACGAGCGCGGCCAGATCCTGGTAGGCGCCCTGCTCTCAGAAGATGTGCGCCAAGGGGTGGTGCGGATCTGTGAAGGGGCCTGGTACGACCCGGCCAAGCCGGGCGAAGCGGGCAGCATCTGCAAGAACGGCAACGTCAACTGCCTCACCTTCGACGAAGGCTCGTCCAGTCTGGCGCAAGGCAACTGCGGCCACATGGCCCAGCTGCAGATCGAGAAGTACACAGGCCCGGTGCTGGCCAACACCGCCCACGCGGTACCGGCCAACGGCTAAGGCGATTGCCACCCAATAAAAACGGCGCTATAAAGGCGCCGTTTCTTTATCTGTCTGCCAAAGCGCAGGCATGGTCGGGACGAGTTTAGAACTCCCCTTCCTCCATATACTCCTGCGCGCACTCCACCAGCTGCGGCCACAGCTCTTCCGGCACCCAGGCGTCCGGATCATCTTCATCGCCATCGTATTGGCTCCAGAAGTAGCGGCGCAGGCCGGAGGCAAACTCGTCGCTGATCTCGGCCAGCTCCGAGAGCGGCCCCAACCAGGCGATGCGACGCAGGCCGGAGGCGAGATCGTTGATGGCATCCATCAGGGTGCGATCGTCGAAGCTCTGCTCCACCAGCAGGGTGAAGCGCTCGCGCGCCTGCTCGGTCTGCTCCTCGTCCAGCTCGCCCACATCGGCCAGCAGGTCGACAAAATCTTCCAGAAGGAACGCGATCAGGCCATCCCTGTCTTCAAACCACTGGATCTGGGCGCCCTTGACCCCCAGCACAGAGGCATCAAACGAATCGTCAAGGTGACACAGTGCCCACGGATCGTCGGTCATGCTTCTCTTCCTCAGGCTAAAACAAATGCCATATGTTATGCCTAGCTCTCGACTCTTGCCACCTTGGGCAACGAGAGGGAGGCGGCCAGACCGCCCAGTTCGGCGCGGCCCATGATGAAACTGCCCCGATAGGCTTCAGCCAGATCGGATACGATGTTGAGACCCAAGCCCGAGCCCGGCACCTTCTCGTCGAGCCGCACCCCGCGCAGCACCGCCTTGGCGATCTGATCCTCGCTCATGCCGGGGCCGTCATCCTCGATACGCAAGGTGATCCAGCCCCCCAGCTCGGCGCTGGAGATGCGTAGCTCGCTGGCTGACCACTTGAAGGCGTTCTCCAGCAGGTTGCCTACCATCTCATCGAAATCCTGCTCCTCCACCCCGACCGCCAGATTGGCGGGCACCTGCAAGTCCACCGTCTTGCCTGGATAGAGGCGGGAGAAGGCGCGGCAGATATACTCCACCCGCGCCCGCACCGGGGTCGAGACCCCGAGGATCTTGGCGGCGCCGGTCACCCGCGCCTTGCCGAGGTGGTAGTCGATATGGCGCTGGATCTGGTCGAGCTGCTCGCCGATGGCGGCCTGATCCTCCGGTGGCAACTGGGCCACCTGATTGCGCATGATGCTGAGCGGCGTCTTGAGGGCGTGGGCCAGATTGCCGGTGTGGGATCGCGCCCGCTGCAGCAGCTCGCCGTAGTGGTGCAGCAGCCGGTTGATATCCTCCACCAGCGGCTGGATCTCCAGCGGATAGCGCAGCCGGAAGCCCTCCTGATGACCCTCGTGAACCCGCCCCAGTTCACGGCGCAGCAGGTGCAGCGGCCGCAAACCGTAGACGATCTGGAACATGAAGCCGAGCACCAGACCGGCGGCAGCAAAGCCGAGACCGAGGAACAGGCTGATCCGGGTCTTGTTGAGGGTCTGGGTCAGGGCGCTGCTGTCCTTGGCCATCACCAGAGTGAACACCCGATCCGAACCGGGCAGCAGCACGGTACGGGTCATGATTAGCAGGGGCTCTTTGTTGGGCCCCTTGCCGACAAAGAGGTCGGGATCGCCAAACGCCGACTTGAGGCCATCGCTCTTCAGGTTGGTATCCCACAGGGAACGGGAGCGCCCCACCACATCGCGGCCCAGCTCCAGCTGCCAGTAGTAGCCGGAGTAGGGTTGATTGAAGCGGGGATCGGAGAGGGAGCCGGTGACCACCGGCAGGCCGGTTTTGGCCACTTCCAGCCGGGAGAGCAGATCATAGAGCTGCAGGCGCAGACCGTCGGCCTCCGCCTCCTGCCAGTAGTTGCGCATCATGGTCTGCAGGCTGAAACCGGTGGCGAACAGAAACAGCCCGCACCACACCAGCGCGATGGCGACCAGTCGCCCCCGCAGGGTTCTCACCAGCCTCATTCGTTGATCCGGTACCCGAGGCCGCGCACTGTCTCAATCAGATCGGGGTTGGTTTTCTTGCGGATCCGGCCGATGAACACCTCCACCGTGTTGGAGTCGCGGTCAAAATCCTGAGCGTAGATGTGGTCGATCAGCTCGCTGCGTGATACCACCTTGCCCCTGTGCTGCATCAGATAACCGAGCACTCGGAACTCGTGGGCGGTCAGCTTGATCGGGGTCCCTTCGTACCACACCTGCGACGCCGCCATGTCGAGCCGCACCCCGCCAATCTCCAGAATTGAGCTGGCGTTGCCCGCTGCCCGGCGCACCAGCGCATGGACCCGCGCTACCAGCTCGGCCACCTGGAACGGCTTGGTAAGGTAGTCATCGGCACCGGCGTTGAGCCCCTCTATCTTCTCGTGCAGCTGACCACGGGCGGTCAGCACCAGCACCGGGGTATCGATCCCCTTGCTGCGCCACTCTTTCAGCACGCTCAGGCCATCGCGCCCAGGCAGGCCGAGGTCGAGAATGATGGCGTCATAGGGTTCGGTCTCACCGAGGAAACCGGCCTCGTTGCCATCGTGGCAGAGGTCGGTGACAAAGCCGGAGAGGCGCAGCTGTTCGGCCAGCTGGCCAGCCAGAATTTTTTCGTCTTCAACAATCAGAATTCGCATGAACAGGCTTCCACACAGGGGTTATTCATCATCCTCGACCGGGGGCTTTAGCGGTTCGAACAACCGCTCCAGATGGTGGCCCTTGGCCCACACCAGCTCAAGGTTGTCGGCCCGATAGGCTACCTTGATCACGCTGTTTTCCCGATCGATGACTCGCAGTTCATAGAGCCAGATACCATCCTCTTCCCCCAGATCCACCCGCAACACCCGCACCGGCAATCTGGCCGCCACCTCCATCATTTCATGGAAGGGCCGAACCCGTCCCTCATGGACAGCTTGCTGCAGCTGGGCTTCATCAGGCGTGACCGCCTGTGCCAGCACCGGCAGCAATAACCCGAGCAGAGGGAGCGCTCTATTCATGGATGATTCATCTCCAAAAACCTAACATAATGGCGTTTATAGTCTGCCAGCCATGAATCCGGAATGAATATGATCCCGCGCAGTTTCCTGCTGATCCTTTGCCTGTTGAGTGCCACAAGCTGGGCGGCCCAGAGCCGTCTCGACATGGCCGGGCTGGTCAAACTCCTGCTGGCGCAAGGGTATCACGACATTCGGGAAGTGGAGCTGGAAGGGGACAAATTCGAGGTCAAAACCCTCAATCGCCAGGATCAGAAGGTGCATCTCATCGTCGATGCCTACACTGGCGAGATCAAACAACAAGAGGCCGATTAGGCCTCTTTTGCATTCCAGCGTCCCCGCATGGGGCGCAGCAGCTTCTCCCGCCTCGGCCAGAGCAAGGCGCAGGCCAGCAGCAGGTAGACGAGGGGCTCCCCCCAACCGCTCTTGAGAGACCACCAGTAATGCACCGGCACCAGCAGGGCGATGGCATAGACCCAGTTGTGCAGCTTCTGCCATGCGGCCCCCATGCGGCGCTGCAATGCGGGCAGCGAGGTGATGCTGAGGGCGCCCAGCAGCAACAGGGCCACCATCCCCACCACGATATAGCTGCGCTTAACCAGCTCGCCGCCAATCAGCCCCCAGTCAAACTGCAGATCCAGCCCCAGCCACGCCATAAAGTGGAGCAGCGCCCAGGCAAAACACCAGAGCCCGAGGGGGCGGCGCAGCTTGATAAGCTGCCCCTGCCGCCAGCGCTTGGCCAGCGGCGACACCAGCAGGGTGAGCAGCAGCAGGTTGAGCGCCCCCTTGCCGAGGTAGTGGATAAGCTCGGGCACCGGATCGCCCCCCAGCAGACCTGCCGGAATGGCAAACCACAGCCAGAGCAGGAAGCCGAGAGCGCCCAGATGCACCAGTGCCCGCAAGCCGCTGATATGGGCCGGTTTCAATCTCAGTACCATTGGCGCAGATCCATCCCCTGATAGAGCGAGGCGACTTCGTCACCATAGCCGTTGAACATCAGGGTCGGCTGACGCTTGGCGCCAAACACTCCACCCTCGCCAATAAAGCGCTCGCTGGCCTGACTCCAGCGCGGGTGATCCACCTGCGGATTGACGTTGGCGTAGAAGCCATATTCGTTGGGAGCCAGCAGGTTCCAGGTGGTCGGCGGCATCTCCTCTACCAGCCGGATCGAGACGATGCTCTTGATGCTCTTGAAGCCATACTTCCACGGCACTACCAGCCGGATCGGCGCGCCATTCTGGGCGGGCAGAGTCTTGCCGTAGAGCCCCATCGCAAGGAAAGAGAGAGGGTGCATCGCCTCGTCGATACGCAACCCCTCCACATAGGGATACTCTATACCGCCCCCCAGACTGGAGGCCTGCCCCGGCAGCTGTTTCGGATCAAACAGGGTTTCGAAGGCAACAAACTTGGCGCGACTGGTGGGCTCGGCACGGCGGATGATCTCTGCCAGCGAGATGCCGTTCCAGGGCAGTACCATGGACCAGGCTTCAACGCAGCGCAGCCGGTAGATCCGCTCCTCCAGCTCGCTCTTGTTGATGAGATCCCACACATCGAGTGTAAAAGGCTTGGCTACCTCCCCCTCCACCTTGAGGGTCCAGGGTTCGGGCTTGAGGTAATGGGCGTTGCGAGCCGGGTCGGACTTGTCGGTGCCCAGCTCATAGAAGTTGTTGTAACTGGTGGCCTTCTCTTCCGGTGTCAGCACCAGATTGGCCGGGCGCTCAGCAGGCTTGCTGTTGAGCGGTTTGGTGGCTAACTGGGGAGCATCCTCTTTACCGCGCAGCAGATCGAGTACACCGGCCTGAGTGGGAAACGCCAGGGTGGCCGCGCCCAGACCCAGCCCTTTGAGAATAAGGCGGCGGTCCTGATAAACGGCTTCCGGGGTGACATCCTGTTCGGTGAGGGGGTGGGCGGTACGACGCTTGATCAACATGAAAAACTCCCGGGGCTGAGTGAGGCAATATGGATAAGACCCGCCCCGGCAGATTTTTATTTCACACAAATTTACATCATGTGGTGCAGGGGCAGTGCCTTGGCCATGGTGCCGACCAGAAACAGGACTACGAACACCAGCAGGGGAACGATCACATTTGGCGCCATCAGACTCACTCCATGAGCAGGACAGGGCCTCTAACTATGGCCGACTGTCAGGCCGGTCACCAATGAATTTTTTTCGCGAGCGCAAGCGTATTCCTGAGTTGAAAAGGGTGATGCAGATCACACACAATTCGGCCCCCGCTTGCCGCCCCGATTGCCGGGGGTAGGCTGCCCATTTTGCGAAGCCAACTGAAGAGTCGCCCTCATGAGCCCACTGATCGCCATCGCCATCACCACTGGAATTCTCTCCGCCGTCTGGGGCTGGATTGCCGTCGCGTTCGGCCTTATCTCCTGGGTCGGCTTTCTCGGCTGCACCAGCTATTTCGCGTCAAGCGGTGGCTACAAGGCGCTGTTGCAGACCATCTTCTGCAACACCAGTGGCATGCTGTGGGCGCTGCTGCTGATCCATGGCGACAGTCTGTGGGGTGCGGGCGTGGGGGGTTATGTGATGACGGGTGTGGTCGCAACCCTGATGTGCGTACAGGCCAAGCAGCAGTGGCTCGGCTACATTCCCGGCACCTTTGCCGGTTGCTGTGCCACCTTCGGGGCGGCTGGCGAGTGGCGGCTGATCCTGCCCTCCCTCATCATTGGCGCCTTGTTCGGTTACCTGATGAAGGCGAGCGGCCTCTGGCTCTCCCATAAAACTCAAAAAGCCGATGCCGCTCCGGCGGTAGTTGATCCCGCCTGATTTATCCCTTCGATTTGAAGTTTGCTGCTTCAATGCCGTGCCGATTCAATAACTTGTAGAAATCGGTACGGTTTCTGCCCGCCATGTTGGCCGCCAGGGTCACGTTGCCCTCGGTGGTGCGCAGCAAACGGATCAGATACTCCTTCTCGAATTCGGCCCGCGCCTCGTTGAACGAGGGGATGCCGCCGCCGCCGCCACTCAGGGCGGACTCCACCATGGAGACTCCGATCACCGGGCTGCAACAGAGGCTGGCGAGCTGCTCCACCACGTTGCAGAGCTGGCGCACGTTACCGGGCCAGGCAGCGGCCGCCAGCATCGCCAGCGACTCGGGCGAAAAACCCATGGCGGCGCAGTCGCTGTGGCGGCTACGGTAATCGTCGAGCGCCTGACGGGCCAGCAGGGGGATATCCTCGCTGCGGGCACTGAGAGACGGCAAGGTGATATTGGCAACGTTGAGACGGTAGAAGAGATCTTCCCGAAAGCGCCCCTCCTCCATCGCCTTGACCAGATCCTGATGGCTGGAGCTGAGCACCCTCACCTCCGGCGTGCCCTGACCATACTCCTCCATCACCTGCAGCAGCTTGGCCTGCAGGGATTCGGAGAGGCTGCCAATCTCGTCGAGAAACAGTGTCGCCCCCTTGGCCTGCTCGAACAGCCCAGACTGACCATCTTCACCAAACAGCTGCAAGTCGAGTGACGCCCACGGAATGGCGGCGCAGTTGATGGTATAAAGCGGCTTGTCGCGCCGCTGGCTGGCCTGATGCAGCGCCTGCGCCATCGCCCCCTTGCCGGAGCCTGACGGCCCCATGATCAGCACCGGCACCTCCATGGTGGCAATGCTGTGGGCCTGGATCAGCAGCTGTTCCAGCTGGGGATTGCGGGTCAGGATCAGCGACTGCCACTCCTGCTGCTGTTTCGGCCGCGTCAAACTCAGCGCATGTTCGATGGTGGCGAACAGCTCATCCTTGTTGATGGGTTTGGTCAGAAAGCTGAAGACCCCGGAGCGGGTCGCCTGAATGGCGTCCGGGATGGTGCCGTGGGCGGTCATGATGATCACCGGCAAACCCAGCCACTGGGCCTGGATCCGCTCGAACAGCGCCAGACCGTCCATGCCGGCCATCCGCAGATCGCTCAGCACCAGATCGGCCCGTTGCTGACGCAACCGGTCGAGAGCCCCTTCCGCACTGTCGGCGGTATCCACTTCATAACCCTGACTGCGCAGCCGCATGCTCATCAGTTTGAGCAGGCTGACGTCGTCATCCACCAACAGGATCCGGCTCATGGTATTACCTCACGATTCTCGTTCAGCTTGCGCTGGTTGAGCTGGTCGTCGATGGCGGTCAGCTGCTCGATCTGGCGGCGCAGCCGCTGGATCTCCTGACTCTGGTCATCGCGACGGCTGTCGCGAGCCAGCAGCTGCTCGCCGAGGGCGATCCAGCTACGTAAAAAGGCCTGCGCATCGAGACCCAGCTCGGGCAGCATCTGCTTCAGGCGCGCCAGACCGACGGTGCGATTGGCCACAGATTCGGCGGGGTGGGAGTCCACCATGGCCAGACTGACCCGGCTCTCCAGATCGTCGGCCCCTTTCAGACGCTGACGCTCCTGCACCCGTTGCTGGGGGTGACTGGCCAGCAGCCAGTCGGAGTATTGCAGACGCACCTGCATCTCCTTGTTGGCAAACTCCATCCGCTTGGCAAAAGCGATATCGGAGGACTCCCGCTCTGCCTGTTGCGGCAGCAAGGAGCAACCCGCGAGCAGCCCTGCCATCAGAGCTGGAAATACGCGTTGTATCTTCATAGTCCTCATTTCAACGTCAACCTGAAACAGACATCAGCCTGTTCATCCTCTACCAGAACCAGTTCCCCCCCCAGGCTGTTGGCAGACTCGCGGGCGATGGAGAGGCCCATGCCCGAGCCTTTCAAGAGACCTTGCCGCACAGTGCTGCCCTGCTCGAAGGGTTCAAAAATGCGTTGCTGATCGGCCACGGGGATCTTGGGTCCCTCGTTGGCCACTTCCAGCCAGCTTATCTGTTCATTCTGCCCTGCCCTGATCCAGATATTGCCCCCGCTGGCGCCGTAACTGACGGCGTTGGAGAAGAGGTTATCGAGGATCAGCCGTAGCCGGTAGGGCTCCGCCCACAGGGTAACCGGCACGGTCGGCAAGTGTACACGGATCTGCTTGGACTCCAATGCCAGCCGGTACTCGGCAGAAAGTTCCGACAACATCGGCAGCAGGGGGACGGGCTCCAGTTCGAAGGCCTCCTGCTGACTGAGCCGGTTGAAGTCGAGCAGCCGCTCGATCAGGGTCTGCAAACGCCGACTGTTCTCGTCGAGCATCTGACAGATCTCCAGCTGATCCGGCGTCAAAGGCCCGACCAGCTGCTCGCAGAGCAGATCCGTCCCCTCCCGCAGCACCGCCAGCGGGGTCTTGAGCTCGTGGGAAACATGACGCAGGAACTGGTATTTCTGCAGCTCCAGCTCCTTGAGTTTGTCGTGCAGCCAGACGATCCGCTCCCCCAGCAATACCAGCTCGGCAGGGCCGTCAACCGGCTTGGGATCGGGTTCGACCCCGGCTCCCAGACTCAAGATGCGCGACTCAATCTGTCGTACCGGGTGGATGATGAGGTAGGTGAAGATAAAGACCATCAGCAGGCTGAGCGCCGCCACCGCTCCGCTCACCCACCAGAGTTCACTGGTCAGTCCGGCGATAGTGAGCTGCACCCGATCCATGTGTTCGTCAACCCGGCTGCGGGTGACTATTTCGAGCTGCTTGTTGGCATCGTTGAACTGCTCAAGCTTGTCCCCCGCTGCCGCCGCCCGGGCCAGCGCGGCATCCTGCAGGCTGTCGAGCCAGGCCAGCCCCTGATCGAGCCCGCTGTAAAGCTGGCCGTCGGTGATGGAGTTGCGGTGTTCCGCCAGCAACACCCGATACCCGTCGAGTTGCTGCTGGTAGCTGGTGAGACTGCGGCGATCCCCCAACACCGCGAAGCGGCGCAAGGTTCGTTCGATATCGATGGCTTGCGCCGTCAGCAGGGTAGCGCGGCGGGTATCCTTGACCGCCCGCTCCATCTCGTCGCTGGTGAGCTGACTGAGGTGGGCAAGGGAGGTGCTGTTGTGCCAGATCATGCCGCCCAGCGGCATCAATACCAGCACAAATCCCATCAATACCACCTGCAGCAGGGAGCGTGGGCGAACCTTGGTCATCATCTCTTCTCTTGCATTCTCACCGGTGCGCCAGCATAGCCGCACCGCCCCAAAAAACAAAACCGGCCAACAGGCCGGTTTGTATTATCTGGATTGTGGTGATTCACGCCAACGCGACAGAGGCCAGACAGATAATCATGATCATCGCCAGCGCGCCCGAGGCGGTCAACAGCGCCCATTTCAGCTCCACACTCATGCAAACCTCCTTTCTGCCAATCAGTGCCGGATCACAATAGATAAGACAATGTTAAGCCATAGTTAATCCGATAACCGTGAGCTGCGTATACATTTCAGATGAGCCCAACCCCGGGAAGGTGAGCATGTTCTATCTGTGTAGCATTGGTTCCAATATTGACCCGCATATCCATGTCAGCCGCGCGCTGGCCGAGCTGCTTGCGAACGTCGGCCCCCTGCGGCTGAGTTCGGTGATCCGCACCAAGCCGGTGGGAATGCACTCCTGCCACGACTTTCTCAACTGCCTGCTGGTGGTGGAGAGCCCGCTCGATGCCGCCAGCCTCAAGCAGTACTTTGTCTCCCTTGAGGTAGCTCACGGCCGGGATCGCAGCGATCCACTCTGCAAGGTGCACGATCGGCCGCTCGACATCGATATTCTGGCCAGCAACAGGAGCGGTGACTTTGCCTCGGCAGAGGTCGATTCCTATCTGGCGGAGCTGCTGGCCGAGCTCTATGGCCATGGCGAGGTGCATGACCCCAAGGTGGCGCTGCAAGTGACGCTCCCTGCCCCGTCGGGCAAGCTCAAACCCGGCAAGGGCTTGCTGACCCGGCAGGTCGGGCTGGAGCCGCTGGTGCTTGGCAAATCTTCAGAGAGTGGCCAGCGCGCGCCCACCATCTACCTTGATGCTGGCCCCCGTCATATAACTGTTCCCCATCAGTAACTGCACCGCCTGCCAGATAGGCTCAAGTCCCCCCTCCCGCGCCAGCGGTGTTTTCGCCAACACCTGCTGGCGCCATGCCTCGTCATGCTCGTCGAGAAACAGGATTGGCCCCGGCTCTATGGTGTTGACCCGCACCGCAGGCGCCAGCTCCCGGGCAAAGCTCATGGCCAGCGAATGGGCCCCTGCCTTGGTGGCCACATAGCTGGCAAAACGGGGGGCCGGGGCATGGATATAGATATCGGTGATATGAATGATGCTTGCGTTGGGATTGCTGGCCAGCCGGGAGGCCAGCGCCCGGTTTAGCTGGAAGGGGGCCGCCATGTGTACCCGGTAGAACTGCTCGAACTGGGCCAGTTGCGCCGCCGGATCAGTTGCCTGCGGCTCGAAGGCAGAGGCGTTGTGGATCACCAGCGCCAGATCCTGATGGGTCGCCAGCACATCGATCAGCTTGCCAACGTCCGCTTCCCGACCAAAATCCGCCTGCACCAGCTCGACCCCCAGTGCCGCCAGCGTGGCCAGCTCCGGCCGCTCGCTGCGATAACTGCCCGTCACCTGCCAACCCGCCGCCACCAGCTGTTCACAGAGATAAAATCCGAGTCGACGGCCGCAGCCCGTAACCAATGCACGCATACGATCTCCTTTCCCTTTCATGGTCTTGCATGAACGAAGCCCGCCTGCCAGCGGATCACCGCCGATGGCCGGTGCCTATCAATCTCTGCGGCACAAGCCATTGGTCGCGGGCCACCCACCCGCGTCATAGTGGCGGCATCCCCCTCTTGCGGAGTCACCACCATGCTGAAAGTACACCACCACATGGGTCGCCTGACCCACTCCCTCACTGCCGGACTCGGCCTGGCCGAGGCGCTGGATCGACTGCATCAATCGGGTCTTGGCGGCCTGCCGGTGCTGGATGAGCAAAAACGGCTTATCGGCTTTCTTTCCGAACAAGACTGCATTCCCAGCCTGCTTACCGGCAGCTACCACTGCGATACCCGCACCAGGGTGGAGGATCTGATGAACCGCTCGCCCCTCTCGGTCGGGCCGGATGAGAGCATTCTGGAGCTGGCCCGCCAGATGGCCGATGCCAAGCCCAAGATCTACCCGGTGCTGCAACAGGGCAAGGTGGTCGGCATCATCAGCCGCCGTCAGGTGATGCAGGCCCTCAACCAGCAGATGAAGGTGTGCCAGCAGACCTAGATCTGGTAACGCCCCTTGTCACCGATATCGAAGTGCAGGGGCATCCGCCACTTGGCCAGCGCCAGCAAGGTCAACAGGGCCCCGCAGACCAGCGCCACCAGTGCGGCGGCCCACTCCACCCGCAACCACTCCAGCAGCCATAACGCCGGCAGCAATACGGGCACCAGCTTGATGCCGGGAATGGCAAAACAAAACTGCTCCTTGAACGCCAGCCCGGAGAGGGTCGCCAACGCCGCCCCCAGCACTAGCGCATCCGGCGCCCCCACCGCTGCCAGGGCCAACGCGCCCCACCCAAATCCCTGCAGAATCAGGCGAATCCGCTTGTCGTAGATATGCAGCGAGAAGCCGCAGATTGCGCTTGCCACTGCCAGCGACATCAACCATTGTGCCGACGGGAGCAGTGCCATCCCGCTCAGCAGCGCCGCACCGCGGCAAAGCAGCAACAGGGCAGCCGCACTCAAGCCAAGGCGGTAGAGCGAGACGGTCAACTTGTCGATCCCGTCCAGCGGGCTCTCGATTTCAGGATTTGCCATTAACAGTCGCTTCTAACGGATCAGGTGCCATCCAATATACTGGAATCAGGTCTTGGAATATCTTCAAACGGGCTCAGGAGACGTAGTTTGCGTGTGATCCCCCTGTTTTGGTTGCTGTTTCCACTCGGATTGCCCGCCAAAGAGCTGGTGATCTGCGGCACCATGGAGCCCCCGCTCAAGTATCTCGATGCCGATCAGAAACCCCGCGGACTCGATATAGACATAGTCACCGCCATCTTCGACAAGCTGGAGACGCCCTTTCGGATCGAGCTGGCCGACTCCGGCGCCCGCCTCACCCGCAATGCCGAAACCGGCGCCTGCGATCTGGTGATGACCCACTCCTACAAGGCAGAGCGGGAGAGTTATCTCATCTATCCCCAACAGGCCCATCTTCGCCACAGCTGGCACTTCTTCGTGCGCAAGGCGGACCTGCTGAAGATCCGCTACGAAACGCTGGCCGATCTCAAACCCTGGCGCATCGGCGTGACCAAGGATTTCTCCTATACCCCTGAACTGGAAGCGGCCATGACCGACCCGGCCTATCAGTTCCAGGAGATCACCATGAACCAGCTGCAACTGCGCAAACTGCTGGCCGGACGGATCGATACCGTGCCGATGCCGCTGGTCACCGCCTTCACCCAGATCAAGGAGGAGGGGCTGACGGGAAAGATCGATTACCTGCCCAAACCGCTCAAGAGCAGCCCCTACTTCAACACCTGGGCCCGCGCACGAGCGGATGCACAGACCCCAGCCCTGATGGCGGCCTACGATGCCGAACTGCTGCGCATGAAACGCAACGGCAGCCTCAAGGCCCTCTACGACAAGTACGCCATCCCCTATATCGAACCCTGATCAAGGGGTCAGGGTTTCACATCCCGCAGGATAGGGTTTTGCAGCGAGATCAGGGTTTCAGTGGACTGGATCTCGTCGATGGTCTGGATCTTGTTGATCAGCACTATCTGCAGCTCGTCGATGGAGCGGGTCATCACCTTCATGAAGATGCTGTAATGGCCGGTGGTGTAGTAGGCTTCCACCACTTCGTCCAGCGCCTGCAGCTTGGCCAGTGCCGAGGGGTAATCCTTGGCACTCTTCAGATTGATCCCGATAAAGCAGCAGACGTCGTAACCCAGCTTCTTGGGGTTAACCTGCACCCGTGTCCCCTCGATGATCCCCGCCTGTTTCATCTTCTCCACCCGCACATGAATGGTGCCCGGGCTGACCGCCAGTTGTTTCGCAAGTTCGGCGTAAGGGATCCGCGCATTTTCCATCAGAGCGGTGAGGATGGCCTGATCGAGATTATCGATCCGGTAATTTTCCGGCATTTTTTTGCACTCCTGTTGACGATACCTCATTAAATAACGGCTTATTTTGAAGAAAAAAATATATAAAGCCTATTTCTATTATAGAATATTGAATTTAGTTGGCAATCCGTTGAAGAATCACCACATCCAACGGGGTTTGAAACAGGAATTCAGCATGAAACAGCACTACATTCGCAGCCAACAGCAGATCAGCTTCGTCAAAGAGATGTTCTCCCGCCAACTCGCCCAGCAGCTGGGTCTGATGGAGGTGCAAGCCCCCATTCTGAGCCGGGTCGGTGATGGCACTCAGGACAACCTCTCTGGCCATGAGAATGCAGTGCAGGTCAAAGTAAAAACCCTGCCGGAGCACAGCTACGAAGTGGTTCATTCACTGGCCAAATGGAAGCGTCAGACTCTCGGTCGCTTCGGGTTCGGCCCTGGCGAAGGGATCTACACCCACATGAAGGCGCTGCGTCCGGATGAAGACAAGCTCACCCCCATCCACTCCGTCTACGTGGATCAGTGGGACTGGGAGAAGGTGATGCCGAGCGAGCGCCGCGATCTGGCCTATCTGCAGGAAACCGTGCGCGGCATCTGGGCCGCCATCAAGGCCACCGAGCGCGCAGTCTGCGCCGAACATGAGCTGACCCCCTTCCTGCCGGCCGAGATCCAGTTCCTGCACAGCGAAGAGCTGCTGGCCCGTTACCCGGACCTCGATGCCAAGGGGCGCGAGCGTGCCATCGCCAAAGAGCTGGGCGCCGTGTTCCTGATCGGCATCGGCGGTGCCCTCTCCCACGGCGAGCGCCACGATGTGCGTGCCCCGGACTACGACGACTGGAGCAGCCACAGCGAGCTGGGACTGGCAGGCCTGAACGGTGACATTCTGGTGTGGAACCCGGTGCTGCAAGACAGCTTCGAGATCTCCTCCATGGGGATCCGGGTCGATGCCGAGGCGCTGCGCCGCCAGCTGGCTATCACAGGCGATGAGGATCGCCTGCAGTACGACTGGCATCAGGATCTGCTGGCCGCACGGATGCCGCAGACCATAGGCGGCGGCATAGGCCAATCCCGTCTGGCCATGTTGCTGCTGCAAAAAGAGCATATCGGGCAGGTTCAGGTTGGTGTCTGGCCAGCCGAGATGAAAGCTGCCGTGCAAGGCATGCTGTAACGCGAGATGAAAGCTGCCGTGCAAGGCATGCTGTAACGAATGAAGGCCATGCCGGCACCATCACAGTCGGCATGGCAACAGGCAAGTGGCCGTCGGGGTTGAGCGAGCGCATCCCCGGCAGGCTGTAAGACGCAAGGCCGTTAGCGGCTTTGTTTCGAAATCGGGGGCTTGCCCCTGCGACCCGCTCAACCCACGTCAGGTCGCTTCACTACATTCCTCCCGGCAATCTTCGGATTGCCGTTTTTTTATTTTCCATCGCCCAGATATGGCAACGCCAGCCTGAGGGCTGGCGTTGCAAACATAGATACGAGACTAGTTACTGGGTCATGGTCAGGCCGTTGCTGTCGGCCCCCAGCACCAGTTTTTTGCCCGGAACGATGCGACCGGAGAGCAGCGCCTGCGCCAGCGGGTTCTCCACCTTCTGCTGGATCGCCCGTTTGAGAGGCCGCGCCCCGTAGACGGGGTCGAACCCGGCATGCACCAGCTTCTCGAGCAGCGCTTCGCTCACCTCCACCTCGTAACCCTGAGCCTCGAGACGGCCCATCAGGCTCTTGAGCTGGATCCGGGCAATGGACTTGATGTGATCCTCGCCGAGCGGATGGAACACCACCGTCTCGTCGATCCGGTTGATAAACTCCGGCCGGAAACTGCGGGTCAGCACATCCATCAGCATGGCCTTCATCTCGTCGTAATCCTTCTCGGAGTGGTGCTCCTGAATCAGATCCGACCCGAGGTTGGAGGTCATGATCACCACCGAGTTACGGAAATCGACGGTGCGACCCTGACCATCGGTCAGGCGGCCATCATCAAGCACCTGCAACAGGATGTTGAACACATCCGGATGCGCTTTCTCCACCTCGTCCAGCAGGATCACCGAGTAGGGACGACGGCGCACAGCCTCGGTCAGATAACCACCCTCTTCATAACCCACGTATCCGGGAGGCGCCCCCACCAGACGGGCCACGCTGTGTTTCTCCATGAACTCGGACATATCGATCCGCACCATGGCATCCTGGGTATCGAACAGGAACTCCGCCAGCGCCTTGCACAGCTCGGTCTTGCCCACCCCGGTGGGCCCCAGGAACAGGAAGGAGCCGATGGGGCGATTCGGGTCGGAGAGACCGGCACGGGAGCGACGAATGGCGTTGGAGACCGCATCGACCGCCTCCTCCTGACCAATCACCCGGCTGTGCAGCTGATCTTCCATCCGCAGCAGCTTGTCGCGCTCCCCTTCCAGCATGCGGGCGACCGGAATACCGGTCCAGCGGGCCAGCACGTCTGCAATCTCCACGTCGGTGACCCGGTTGCGCAGCAGACTGGTCTCCTGCATCTCGGCCTGAGTGGCGAGATCCAGCTGTTTCTCCAGCTCCGGAATGCGGCCGTACTGCAGCTCGGACATCCGGCCCAGGTCGCCTGCGCGGCGCGCCACATCGAGATCCTGACGGGCCTGCTCCAGCGCAGCCTTGATATGCTGGGTGCCGGCAAGGGCGGCCTTCTCGGCCTTCCACACTTCGTCCAGCTCGTTGTATTCCCGATCCTTCTCACCAATCTCCTGATTGATCAGCTCCAGACGCTTGCGGCTGGCGTCATCGTCCTCCTTCATCAGCGCCTGCTGCTCCAGCTTGAGCTGGATGATGCGCCGCTCGAGACGATCGAGCGCCTCGGGCTTGGAGTCGATCTGCAACCGGATGCTGGCTGCCGCCTCGTCGATAAGGTCGATAGCCTTGTCCGGCAACTGGCGATCCGCGATATAGCGGTGCGACAGCTGGGCCGCCGCCACGATGGCGGGGTCGGTGATCTGCACATGGTGGTGCAGCTCGTAACGCTCTTTCAGGCCGCGCAGGATGGCGATGGTGTCTTCCACGCTCGGCTCTTCTACCAGCACCTTCTGGAAGCGACGCTCAAGCGCTGCATCTTTCTCGATGTACTGACGGTACTCATCCAGGGTGGTGGCACCGACGCAGTGCAGGTCGCCACGGGCCAGCGCAGGTTTCAGCATGTTGCCCGCGTCCATGGCCCCTTCGCCCTTGCCGGCGCCGACCATGGTGTGCAACTCGTCGATAAAGAGGATGACATTGCCCTCCTCCTTGGCGAGATCGGTCAGTACAGCCTTGAGCCGCTCTTCAAACTCGCCGCGATACTTGGCTCCGGCCACCAGCGCCCCCATGTCCAGCGACAGCACCCGCTTGTTCTTGAGCCCTTCCGGCACTTCGCCGTTGATGATGCGCTGGGCCAGCCCCTCCACGATGGCGGTTTTACCGACACCGGGAGCACCGATCAGCACAGGGTTGTTCTTGGTACGGCGTTGCAGCACCTGGATGGTGCGGCGGATCTCGTCATCACGGCCGATCACCGGGTCGAGCTTGCCGATTTCGGCCCGCTCGGTCAGATCGATGGTGTACTTCTCCAGCGCCTGACGGTTCTCCTCGGCGTTGGCATCTTCCACCTTCTTGCCGCCACGCACCTTGTCGATGGCCGCTTCGAGTTTTTCCTTGGTCAGCCCCTGGGCGCGCAGCAGCTCACCCAGCGTTCCCTTGTCGTCGAGGGCAGCCAGCACGAACAGTTCGGAGGAGATGAACTGATCCTTGCGCTGCTGGGCCAGTTTGTCGCAGACGTTGAGCAGGCGGCCGAGGCCGTTGGAGAGCTGCACGTCCCCTTCCACGCCGCTGACGCGCGGCAGGCGATCCAGCTCCTCACCGAGACGGGAGCGCAGGGCGTTGATATCCATCCCGGTCAGGGTGAGCAACGGACGGATGGAGCCGCCATCCTGATTGACCAGTGCGGTCATCAGGTGAACGGGTTCGATGAATTGGTGGTCACGACCCAGCGCAAGAGACTGGGCATCGGAAATAGCAATCTGGAATTTGCTGGTAAGGCGATCGAGGCGCATTGCACTCCCCCTTCAAACAGGCAGACGCCGCTTGCGCGGCAAACAACATAACTTTCTGAGATGAAAGATGAGGCCCGTACGGGCTATTTCAAGGGCTGTGACTGGTTATTTTTTCTGCAAAGAGGGAATGGGGCAGGATCCCCGCCTCTCTCATACGGATCTGTTCTTGAGAGAGACGGGGTATTAGTTGGCGGGTGATTGCTTAGCGGGCCAACCAGATGAGAGAGGCCATACGGCCGGTCTGGCCGTCGCGACGATAAGAGTAGAACTGCTCGCTATCGCTGAAGGTGCAGTATTCACCACCATAGACGGCGGTGACGCCAGCGCGGGCAAGGCGCAACCGCGCCAGCTGGTAGATATCCGCCAACCATTTGCCGTCGTTGGACGAAGGGACGAACGCCGCTTCTGCTTCAGCCTGCTCAGCCATAAAGGCCTCGCGCACCTCTCCCCCCACTTCAAATGCGGTAGGGCCAATGGCCGGGCCCATCCAGGCCAGGAGCTCGCCCGGCTCGCAGCCCATGGCGACGATGCTCGCCTCCAGCACGCCCTCTTTCAGTCCACGCCAGCCTGCGTGGGCGGCGGCCACCACGGTACCGGCCCGATCGCAGAACAGCACCGGCAGACAGTCCGCAGTCATCACGATGCAGGCCAGCTCCGCCTCATGGGCGCAGGCGGCATCGGCATCCGGTGCTTGCTGATAATGGCTGCTGACCGGATGAACCACGGTGCCGTGCACCTGATTGAGCCAGTTGAGGGGCCCCGGGATGGCGGCCACCTGCTGCAAGCGGGCGCGATTGGCCTCGACTCGCGCCGGTTCGTCAT
The DNA here is from genome assembly GCF_051948815.1 of Aeromonas sp. Lyrl_2. Lineage (NCBI taxonomy): Bacteria > Pseudomonadati > Pseudomonadota > Gammaproteobacteria > Aeromonadales > Aeromonadaceae > Aeromonas > Aeromonas sp. Lyrl_2. The sequence goes on along the minus strand of NZ_JAYJLJ010000008.1, from coordinate 128,250 downwards.
CCACGTGGGCGCCCAGATTGAGACCGGCAAAGACCCCTTCACTGACGCCGCCATCCCGGGTGGTCGACAACGCCCTGACACACGCCGGGGCTGGCCAGTCGGGTTCGATCCATTTCATCTGTGACTCCTTCAATTCACCGATATAAAAACGGGGCTCCTGCAAGGGAACCCCGATTGGCATCTATTCGGGCCGGATGACGCCAGAAACCGACGCAGCAGGCCCTATCACATCAGTTCCAGACCAGATCGTCCGGCTTGGCGAGGGTGCCCTTGACTGCAGCACCTCTTTCAGCCCATCAATTCCAGACTAAATCATCCGGATTGGCGAGAGTATCCGCGCGCAGCACTTCCATCAGCTCCACCATGTCTTGCGGTGTAGCTGAGTGCCACTGCATCACTTCCCCCGTGATGGGGTGAGCCAGTTGCAGCATGGTGGCATGCAGCGCCTGACGGTTGAAGTTACGCAGTGCCTGGGTCAGCTCGGGGGTCGCGTTGCGCAGCGGGCGCAGACGGCCACCGTAAGCGGGATCACCCACCAGCGGGTGTTTGATGTGAGCCATGTGGACACGGATCTGGTGGGTACGGCCGGTCTCCAGACGCAGACGCAGGCGGGTGTGACCACGGAACTTCTCGTGAACTCGGTAGTGGGTCACGGAGGGGCGGCCATTGGGCACCACGGCCATATGGGTACGCTGGGTCGGGTGACGGCCGATGGGCGCATCGACGGTGCCACCTGCGGTCATGTGACCGATGGCGATCGCTTCGTACTCACGGGTGATCTGGCGCGCCTGCAACGCTTCCACCAGATGGGTCTGGGCGGGTACGGTTTTGGCAACCACCATCAAACCTGTGGTGTCTTTATCCAGACGGTGCACGATACCGGCGCGGGGCACCTCGGCAATGCCGGGGTAGCGGTGCAGCAGGGCGTTGAGGATGGTGCCATCCGGCGTACCTGCGCCCGGGTGAACCACCAGACCGGCCGGTTTGTCGATCACCAGAATGTGTTCATCTTCATAAACGATGTTGAGCTCGATATCCTGGGCATCCCAGCGAGTATCATCTTCCAGCTCGACATTCACATGCACCTGCTGCCCGGCCAGAATCTTCTCGCGCGGGGTGTTGGCAACCTGACCGTCCAGGGTCACTCTGTCCTGTAAAATCCACTCCTTGATGCGGGTGCGGGAGTAGTCTGGAAACAATTCGGCCAGGGCCTGGTCGAGTCGCTGCCCGAATTGGTGATCCTGGAATTCGCCTGTCAGTTCAATATGCTGGCTCATGTATGGTCTCTTGAGCGGGGGGTATCAATTCGAAATAATCCGGGTATTCTAGCTTTTCTTTTAGCCAAGCATAACGGATACTTTGCCAATTTCGTGGAAATGGACCGGATGTTGTTGATGGGAAAGAAGTCTCACCTGCTGATGTCGCTCGCCTTGGTCGCTACCTTGATCACAGGCTGTTCCAGCACCAAACCCAAGGTACCCGACGAACCGCCGGAGACCCTGTACCAGAAAGCACGCCTCAAACTGGACGTTGGCAATTACGTGCAAGCCACTGAATTGCTGGAGGCTTTGGACTCTCGCTACCCGTTCGGTGCCTACTCCAACCAGGTGCAGCTTGACCTCATCTATGCCTACTACAAGCAGGATGATACCGCTCAGGCGATCGCCAATATCGACCGTTTTATCCGCCTCAATCCGGCGCATAAAAATATCGATTACGTCTTCTATATGCGCGGCCTGACCAACATGGCGGCGGATTACAATTTCTTCCAGAGCCTGTTCGGCATCGGTCGTGACGACAAAGACCCGGCTTATGCCCGTCAGGCATTCCAGGATTTCAAGACCCTGTTGCAGAACTACCCCAACAGCGTCTATGCCGCCGATGCCCGCGCCCGCATGATTGGCCTGAAGAATCGTCTGGCCCGATATGACCTGAGCGTGGCCGAGTATTACGTGAAGCGTGATGCACTGGTCGCTGCCGCCAACCGGGCCAAGCTGATCGTCGAAACCTACCCCGACACAGCCGAAACCGAGAAGGCGCTGGAGATCATGGTCGAGTCTTACGACGCTCTGAAGATGCCGCAGTTGGCCAAGCATGCCCGCGAAGTGCTGGCCAAGAACTACCCGGAGAACCGCCTCGGCCGTGGCTGAGTGATACGGATAAACCGGTAACAAAAAACCGATGCCTTGGCATCGGTTTTTTTATCGCTGCAATTTACCCTCAGCTGTTACCCGCAGATTGCTCTGCAGAGCTGGGGCAACGTAACGGCGCCTTCCCAGCGCCGTCCGTCATCGCAACGCTTACTTCGCGACATTACCCGCCACGTTCAGGGCATCCCAGGTACGGGAGAAGGGCGGCGCGTAAGCAAAGTCCAGCATGCCGAGCTGCTCGGTGGTCACCCCCATGGTGATGGCCACTGCCAGCGCGTCGATGCGGTGGACCGCCCCCTTGCGACCGAGGATCTGACCACCCAGCAGCCGTTTGCTGCCCGCCTCGTAGACCAGCTTGACGTGGATGTCGGACTGACCCGGGCAGTAGTTGGTGTGGCACTTGTCCTTGATCACCACGGTGCGATAGTCGATACCCATCGCCTTGGCTTCCTGCTCGGAGAGGCCGGTACGGCCCGCCTCCAGCCCCAGCACCTTGAGCGCCGCAGAACCGAGGGTACCCGGGAACTCCTGCTCGGCCCCGGCCAGGTTCTCGCCCACCATGCGCCCCAGCTTGTTGGCGATGGTGGCGAGCGGCACATAGACCTGCTGCTGCTTCACGCTGTGCCAGACGCTGGCACAGTCACCGGCTGACCAGACGTTGGCCAGCGAGCTGCGCCCCTGACGGTCCACCTTGATAGCACCATTGCCGAGCCGCTCGATGCCGGTGTCGGCCAGAAACTCGGTGTTGGGCTTGACCCCGGTGCAAACCACCACAATATCGGCCTCGTACTCGCCATGGCTGGTTCGCACGCCGGTCACCCGACCATCCCCCAGCAGTGCTTCAACTCGCTCACCCAGATGGAGAGAGACCCCCTGCTCGCACAGTTCGGTTTCAATGTGCTGGGTGATCTCGCCATCAAACGCGTCGGGGATGACCCGCTCCGCCAGCTCGATGAGACGCACCTCTTTGCCCTGATGGACCAGCGCCTCGACCACCTCCAGCCCGATAAAGCCGGAGCCGATCACCACAGCGCGGCGATTATGCTTGTCTTGCACCGCAGCTTTGAGCGCCAGCCCGTCGGCCATCCGGCGCAGACCGAATACCCCTTGCTGCAGCAAACCGGGGATGGGGGGCATCACTTCGCGGGCACCGGTGGCGATCATCAGCCGATCGTAGCGATCGGTGAAGGTGTCGCCGTTGTGCTCCACCACCAGAGTCTGGGCTACCGCATCGACGCTCAGCACCCGATGGCCAATCTTGACCTCGATCCCCTTGGCGGCGAACTGCTCGGGGGTGAACTCGGCCATGTAACCGGGCTCCTGAAACTCGTCACCGACGAAGTAAGGCAGGCCGCAAGCACCGAAAGAGATCACTTCGGAGGCCTCATACACCACGATGTCGGCATCTTTGGCCAGACGGCGTGCCTTGGCCGCCGCACTCATACCGGCGGCTTCGCCACCGATGATCAGAATTCTCATAGTTTTTCCTCTCAATGGCACAGGGAGGGCATGCCCTCCCTGTGGTCTATGACGGGAAAGGGTCACCCCTTTCCACGGGCAGATCAACCGACGCAAATCAGACGGTGGACTCTTCGCCGTCCAGACTCACTTCGTGATCGCTGTTGAACACATGCATGTCGGTCTCGCCCATCAGGCGGCTGGTGACCGTCCCTGCGGTGATGGAGCCGGAGACGTTCAGCGCGGTACGGCCCATGTCGATCAGCGGCTCGATAGAGATGAGCAGACCGGCCAGCGCCACCGGGAAGTCCAGTGCGGAGAGCACGATCAGCGCGGCAAAGGTGGCGCCGCCGCCAATGCCGGCCACCCCGAAGGAGCTGACGGTGATGATGGCGATCAGGGTCATGATGAAGCCGGGATCCATCGGGTTGACCCCAACGGTCGGGGCAATCATCACGGCCAGCATGGCCGGATAGATACCGGCACAGCCGTTCTGGCCGATGGTGGAACCGAAGGAGGCGGCGAAGTTGGCGATCCCCTCAGGAATACCCAGCGACTTGGTCTGGGTCTGCACGTTCATCGGGATGGAGCCCGCACTGGTGCGCGAGGTGAAGGCAAACGCCAGCACCGGAGTGATCTTCTTGAGAAAGCGCAGCGGGTTGATGCCGACCATGCTCACCAGCAGCAGGTGCACGACAAACATGATGGCGATGGCGCCGTAAGAGGCCATCACAAAGCTGAGCAGGTTGAGGATGTCAGCATAGTTGGAACCGGAGACCACCTTGGTCATCAGCGCCAGCACGCCGAACGGGGTCAGGCGCAGCACCAGAGTCACCATCCGCATTACGATGGCATGCGCCACGGCAACGAAGTGGCTGAAGCTGGCGAAGATCTCCGGCTTCTTGCGGGCGATGCCGGTAGCGGAGAGGCCAATGAAGATGGAGAAGATCACCACGGCGATGGTGGAGGTCTTGCGCGCCCCGGTCATGTCGAGGAAGGGGTTGGCGGGAATGAACTCCAGCATCATCTTGGCGAACGACATGCTCTCTACGCTACCGAGGGTGGTCTGCAGCGCAGCGCCACGGGCGCTCTCGGCGGCACCGGAGGTGAGCCCTTCAGCAGTCAGGCCAAACAGGTTGGACATCAGGATGCCCGCCCCGGCGGCGATGGCGGTGGTGAAGATCAACACGCCTATGGTCATGGCGCTGATCTTGCCCAGCGCGGTGCCGCCATTGAGCTTCAAGATAGCGCTGATGATGGAGACCATGATGAGCGGGATGATGATCATCTGCAGCAGCTTCACATAGCCGCTACCCACGATATCCAGATAGTCGATGGTCTGAACAATGACGGGCGAACCTGCGCCGTAAAGCAGTTGCAACGCGGCGCCGAACAGAATACCGAGCCCCAGACCGGCAAATACCCGGCGGGTGAAGCTCACATGTTTTTCCTGTAACCGGTAGAGAAAGAACAGCAAGATGGCGGCGATGGCCAGATTGCCGATAACGCTAAATGTCATGGTATGACTCCCCAAAAAGCGGGCTTGCGCCCGAGAAACAAGAGCAAGCGCCATGCTTGCCCTGGCAACCGTGTCAGACGGTCTGCGCCGTCGTGACAAGAACAAGGGGGTCTATCGCCCCCTTGTCACAGATTCACTGCTTCTGCTGTTTCGCTCGCATGATGTTGATGATTTCGATGTCGGTATCCAGCATCCCCTCTTTCGAGAGGCGGCCCAGATTGGCGATGGTCTGGTCCACATCGTCGGAGACGATCCCCTCGCTCTGGGGGACATGCAGGTTGTTGATAGCCATCAGCGAAGACTTAACCGCCGCCGAGGTGGAAGTGGAGACCTTCATGGAGCAGGCGCTGCCCGCGCCGTCGCAGATGATGCCGGAGACATCGCCAATCATGTTGTTGATGCAGTGGCTGATCTGCTGATACTGGCCGCCCAGCAGCCAGGTGATGGCGGCACCGGCCCCCATAGCGGCGGTACTGGCGGCGCAGAGGGCCGACAACTTGTTCTGATAGGTCTTGATGTAGATGGCCACCAGATGGCTCATCACCAGTGCCCGGGTCAGCTGCTCGTCGCTCGCCTTGAGGAAGCGGGCGGCCGCGACCACCGGCATGGTGGCGGCAATGCCCTGATTGCCGGAACCGGAGTTGGACATGGCGGGCAGCATGGCGCCATCCATCCGCGCATCGGAGGCAGCGGAGGAGAGGCGCATCGCCAGGGTCATCAGGTCATCGGAGAGCAGCTTGCGCTCCACCTGCTCGGTGAGGATCTTGCCGATCTTCAGGCCGTAGCCCTGTAACCCTTCGTCCGCCAGCGCCTGATTCATGGTGGCGGCCTCGCGGATAAAGTCGATCTCCGCCAGCGGCACTTCCAATGCAAAATCGACGATCTCCCGCAGGGTCATGGCCGGTTTGGCGGATTTGGCTGGCTGGATCTGCACGCCGGGGGCACTGGCCTGCTCCATCAGCACCTCGCCATCCTTCTCCATCAGGATGATGCGGGTGTGGTCGGTGCAGATCACCACCCGGGCACTATGACCCCTCACTTCGGCCAGCACCTCGGCGTAGAGCACATCCGGTACATCCTTCACATCCACCTTGATGACCGGCAGCAACACCTTGGCCGCTTCCACTTGTTCTGGTGTGAGGGTCTTGAGCACCTCCAGCCCGGCATCGGGATTACCCCCTGTGATGCCGACCGCAGCGGCCACCGGCAGGCCGATCATGCCGGTGCCCGGTACTCCGACCCCCATGCCGTTCTTGAACAGATTGCCACTGACCCAAACGCTGATGCGGGTCGGGGTCTCCCCCAGCAACTTGCGGCAGTTGGCCGCTGCCAGCGCCACCGACATCGGCTCGGTACAGCCCAGGGCCGGCACCACTTCACGCTTGAGCAGGGTAATAAAGTCGGTCCATTGTGCTTTCATCGCAGTGTTTCTCATGTTCAGGGTGCCCGCAGGCAGTTATTGCTTGTTCAGATCCGCCTTGTGGTTGCGGATATGCAGATAAACAGTATGACGGGAGATACCGAGCATCCGGGCAACCAGCTGGGCCGCCTCCTTGATCTCGAAGATCCCCATGTCGAAGAGCCGGGTCACTATCTCCTTGTTGCGCACCGTGCAGGAGAGCGAATCGTCCCGATCCACCTTCTCAATCACCTGGGTCACCAGATCGTCCACCGAGCTGGCAAAAGTCTCGTTGTTGAGCGGCGCTGGTGCCGCTGGCAACGCAAAAGTATCGAGCAGGCTGCCAAGGGAGGTATCCAGACTGAAGTTCACGCAGAGCATGCCGATGGGCTTGCCCTGCCGGTTGCTGATGGTGATGGAGGAGGACTTCATCAGCGTCCCGTCGCGGGTACGTCTGAAGTAGCTGCTCCACTGGCTGCCCGCCTCCCCCTGCAAGCGGTTGAGGGCAAAGTCGGTGACCGGCGCCCCCTCCCGACGACCGGTGACATGGCCGTTGGCAATCTTGATGACCGATGCATCCAGCGTATCGAACGCATGCAACACCACCTCGCACCCTGCGCCAAACAGCGCGGCCAGCGCATCGACTGCGGGCTCGAAACTGGCGATCAGATGACGTTCTTCATCCGTTAACGAATTGATCTGGTCAGTGGTGGCTGCTGTGGACATATATGAGTAACTCTGAGTAAACCGCAGTTGATTCTACTATCAACAAGATCAACTAATGTTGAGCGGCATCCCCTTTTTGTTCGCCATTATGCCCACCTTTTAACAAAGTGCGACAAATTGTGAAGCGGCGCACAGCAGGGCGGCAACTCAGAGGTGATAGCGGGCCAGCAGTTGCTTGTAGGCAGGGGTCTGTTTGAACGCCTTGAGGGCAGAGGAGAAGCGGATAGCCAGCTGGTCGTGGCCGGGCTTGTGGGTAAACGCGAGGAAGTTGCGGTTGTCGTCGGTCAGCAGGCGCGAGCCGTGGTTCACCTGATCTTGCAGCCCCTGGGTATGCAGCAAGTAGCGACCGACCCGCTCGTTGAGCACCACCCCGTCCAGCCGACCGGCCATCATCAAATGCAGCTGTTTGATGGCATTCCCCTCCCCCGTCATCGGCATCCGGATCACCCCGGGATCGGTCAGAAAATCGGGGCTGTAGGCATAATCTTCCTGAATACCTATCCGCAGACCCTTGAGGTCGGAGAGCTGCTTGAAATCCACCGGCCGAGCCGATGGATAGAAGAGCACTTCACCGCTGTAAGAGAGCGGCTCTTCGGGATAGTGAAGCCAGTGCTGGCGGGAAGGTTCAAAGAATACGTCGACTACCGCATCCCCCTGCTTGAGACGGGCCTGCTGCAGAACCCGCTTCCAGGGCAGCACCCTGATTTCAGTGCGATAACCCATCTGGCGCAACACGGTACAGGCCAGATCGAGATCGGCGCCGGCCAGCTCGCCATTGTCACCACGCATCACATAAGGGGGCCACAGCTCGGTCAGCAGCGTCAGAGTCGGCGGCTCGTCCGCCGCCACTGCCGAACCAGTACCAAACAGGGAGGCCAGCAGCCAGCCGTACAACCCGATCCTTCGCCAACCCTGACACCACATCATGGAGATCCCTCATGGTCCGTATGGATTGAGGATATACAAGGGATGGGCAATAAAAAAGGAGGCCGAAGCCTCCTTGATATTCACTCTCTGAATGGCACTTACAGTGCTTTCAGGATTGCCTCGACGCTGGCCTTGGCATCGCCAAACAGCATCTGGGTATTTTCCTTGAAGAACAGCGGGTTCTGGACACCGGCGTAGCCAGTATTCATGGAACGCTTGAAGCCGATGACGTTCTGCGCTTTCCACACTTCCAGTACCGGCATACCGGCGATCGGGCTGCCCGGATCTTCCATCGCGGCTGGGTTAACGGTGTCGTTGGCACCAATCACCAGCACGGTGTCGGTATCGGCGAAGTCGTCGTTGATCTCGTCCATTTCCAGAACGATGTCATACGGGACTTTCGCTTCCGCCAGCAGCACGTTCATGTGGCCAGGCAGACGACCGGCAACCGGGTGGATACCGAAGCGCACCTTGACGCCGCGATCACGCAGCTTCTGGGTGATTTCAGCCACCGGATACTGGGCCTGCGCCACCGCCATGCCGTAGCCCGGGGTGATGATGACGGAGCTGGAGTTTTTCAGCAGGTCAGCCACTTCCTCGGCGCTGGTTTCGCGGTATTCGCCCATCTCCTGATCAGCCGTGGAGGCCACGCCATCGGAGCCGAAGCCACCGGCGATCACGGAGATGAAGGAGCGGTTCATCGCCTTACACATGATGTAAGAGAGGATCGCACCGGAGGAGCCCACCAGGGCACCGGTGACGATCAGCAGGTCGTTGGAGAGCATGAAGCCCGCCGCCGCCGCCGCCCAACCGGAGTAGGAGTTCAGCATGGAGACCACCACCGGCATGTCTGCACCACCGATGGAGGCAACCAGGTGCCAGCCGAAGGCGAAGGCGATCAGGGTCATCACCAGCAGGGCGAAGGTAGAGCCGCCCGCGTTGACGAAGTAGACCATCAGCGCCAGAGAAGCGACCACGGCCAGCAGGTTCAGCTTGTGGCGGTGTGGCAGCATCAGCGGCTTGGAGGAGATCAGACCGCGCAGTTTGCCGAAGGCAACCACGGAACCGGTAAAGGTTACGGCACCGATGAAGACGCCCAGGAAGATCTCGACCAGGTGGATGTTCAGCATGGCGCCGGTCAGGTGCTCGACCTGAGCAACGCTGTTGGCCTGCTCGAACGCCGCACGAGCGGCTGCCAGAGTGGCATCCAGGTTGGAACCGACGGAGACGACCACCTCAGCAGGTGCAGAGGGGTGCAGATCGATGAAGCTGTTGAAGCCCACCAGCACTGCCGCCATACCCACGAAGCTGTGCAGCACGGCCACCAGCTCGGGCATCTCGGTCATCTCGACCTTGAGTGCCAGACGCACGCCGATGGCACCGCCAATCACCATGGCCAGGATGATCCAGTGAACGCCACTGGTCTCCGGGTTGAATACGGTGGCGAGTAGGGCGATAGCCATACCCGCGATACCGAACAGGTTGCCATGCTTGGCCGTTTCTTGCTTCGACAGTCCCGCGAGACTGAGGATGAAGAGCACGGCGGCAACGATATAGGATGCTGTTACCAGTCCTTGAGACACGTTAAACCCCCTTAATCCTTACGGAACATCTTCAGCATGCGCTGAGTGACGGTGAAACCGCCGAAGATGTTGATACTGGCAATCAGCACGGCGATGAAGGCCAATGCGGTAACCAGAGTCGACCCTTGCCCGATCTGCAGCAGGGCACCGACCACGATAATGCCGGAGATGGCATTGGTGACCGACATCAGCGGCGTGTGCAGGGCGTGAGAGACGTTCCACACCACGTAGTAACCGACCACACAGGCCAGGATGAATACGGTGAAGTGGGAGAGGAAGGCTGCCGGGGCAACGGAGGCGATCCAGCCGAAGGCGGCGATGCCGAGGGCACCGAACACGAACTTCTTGTTGGAAGGCTTGGCCTCTTCCTTCTTGGCGGCCGGTTTGGCGGCGGCCGGTTTCTGCGGAGCGGCAGAGACGGAGATGGCGGGCGGCGGGAAGGTCACTTCACCGGCCTGGATCACCGTCATGTTACGCTGAACCACGTCTTCGAAGTCGATGGCAACGTTGCCGTCCTTCTCCTTGCACATCAGCTTCATCAGGTTGACCAGGTTGGTACCGTAGAGCTGGGAGGATTGGGCAGGCAGGCGACCCGGCAGATCGGTGTAACCGATCACCTTGACGCCGTTGTCGGTGACATGCAGTTCGCCCGGCACTGTGTATTCACAGTTACCGCCAGCCTGAGCGGCCATGTCCACGATGACGGAGCCCGGCTTCATGCTGTCGACCATCTCTTTGGTGATCAGCTTGGGAGCCGGTTTGCCCGGGATCAGGGCAGTGGTGATGATGATGTCCACCTCTTTGGCCTGCTGGGCGAACAGCTCCATCTCGGCCTTGATGAACTCATCGGACATGACTTTGGCGTAACCATCGCTGGATGCGCCGTCTTCGCCACCGAAGTCCAGCTTGAGGAATTCCCCACCCATGGATTCGATCTGCTCGGCCACTTCCAGACGGGTATCGAAGGCACGCACGATGGCACCGAGGGAACCGGCCGTACCGATGGCAGCCAGACCGGCTACGCCGGCACCGATCACCAGTACCTTGGCAGGCGGCACTTTACCGGCAGCAGTGATTTGGCCGGTGAAGAAGCGACCGAACTGGTGCGCAGCTTCAACCACGGCACGATAGCCACCGATGTTGGCCATGGAGGAGAGGGCATCGAGGGACTGGGCACGGGAGATCCGCGGCACCATATCCATCGCCATCACATTGATGTTGCGCTCGGACAGCTTCTTGACCAGCTCAGGGTTCTGGGCAGGCCAGATGAAGCTCACCAGAGTGGCGCCATCTTTAATTTGTGCGATCTCGGCATCGGTCGGCGCATTGACCTTGAAGATAAGGTCGGCTTGCCAGACATTCGGCACCACGCTGGCACCGGCAGCCTCGAAGGCGGCATCATCGAAGCTGGCCGACAGGCCTGCGCCGGTCTCGATGGCGACCTCGAAGCCGAGCTTTTTCAGCTGCTCGACGGTAGCCGGGGTCGCTGCGACCCGGGTCTCACCGGCGAGACTCTCTCTCGGTATTCCAATCTGCATGACTATTCCCTGATGGTTAATAAACAATCGCTGCCCAGTGTCTCACTTCTGGCGAAACAAGACATGACCAAAGTGCAGGTCCAGGGCTCTTTGTTATGAAAATCAGTAGGCTTTACCTCAACCTCCTGTCATGGTCAGGCCCCCGCTTTTCAGGCGCGAAGATGATTAGTATCAAATTTTGGAGTTTTATTACAACCGCAGTCCCGACGGCACTCGTACAGAATTCAGCCCATCCCTGGCTACGATTAAAAAAAACAAACCAAATTAGAGGCTTATACCAGTAAAAACGGCTGAAAAAAGTGATCCAACCAGTCAAAAAAAATGTTTTACCGGCCCTCTATCTTAGCGTTTTTTGTTCTTACGAAATCCGCTTTCGTCGCACTTCTCGCAGCGAAACGCCGAAAAGTAACATTTTCCCAACAAAAGCGGGGCCGCTCAGCCGCCAGATGGCGGGAGAGGGCCCCGGCAATTCAATCGTTTCGCCCGTTTGGCGCCGATTGGCGGCCCTTACCAGGCCGCTTCATAAATATGCTGGCTCTGCACCAGATCGATATCGCCGTGCTCGCCCAGACGGCTCATGCCGTGCTCACCCAGCTTGCCGATCAGGGTGTCGATACCCAGATCTTTCAGACCGTAGTCACGCAGTCGGGTCTTGACCCCCATCCGCTCGAAGAAGTCACGGGTCGCGGCGATGGCATCGTCGATGCGCTCCGCTTCGCTGCCGCTGTGCAGACCCCACACCCGCTCTGCGTATTGCAGCAGCTTGGCATGTTTCTGTTTGCGCTTGGCCTGCAGCAGGGCAGGCAGCACGGCTGCCAGAGTCTGGGCGTGGTCGAGGCCGTGCAGGGCAGTCAGCTCGTGACCCAGCATGTGGGTCGCCCAATCCTGCGGCACACCGGCACCGATCAGGCCGTTCAACGCCATGGTGGCGCTCCACATGATGTTGGCGCGCACCTCGTAGTTGTGCGGCTCGGCCAGCGCCTTGGGGCCATCTTCGATCAGGGTCAGCAGCAAGCCTTCAGCGAAGCGATCCTGCACCTTGGCATTGACCGGATAGGTGAGGTACTGCTCAACGATATGAACAAAGGCATCCACCACCCCGTTCGCCACCTGACGCTCGGGCAGGGTGTAGGTGAGCACCGGATCCAGCACGGCGAAGCGCGGCATCACGAACGGCGAGAAGAAGTGCACCTTGTCGCCACTGCTGCGACGGGTGATGACGGCGCCCATGTTCATTTCGGAACCGGTCGCCGGCAGGGTCAGCACCGAACCAAGCGGGATGGCGGAACGCACTTCGCTGCCGACGGTTTCGAGAATGTGCCAGGGATCCTTGGCCGGATCGTAGTGCGCGGCAGCGGCGATAAACTTGGTGCCATCGAGCACGGAGCCACCGCCAACGGCGAGCAGGAAGTCGACCCGCTCGGCACGGGCCAGCTCCACGGCCCCCATCAGGGTCTCGTAGGCCGGGTTCGGCTCGATGCCGCCAAATTCAAACAGGGTCATACCGGCCAGCTCGTTGCGGATCTGCTCCAGCAAGCCGCTGCGTACCACGCTGCCGCCACCGTAGGTGATCATGACGCGGGCGCCGCTCGGAAGCTGCTCGCGCAGCTGGGCGATCTGCCCTTGGCCGAACAGGATTTTGGTCGGGGTATGGAGAGTAAAGTTGTTCATCGACATTGCCTTCTTCTGATAGTCAGGGCGGCCAGGCCGCGAAATCGTGATTGCATTTTTCTCCAGAACCACCCTACCATCAAGACAACATCCTGCTTGATTCTTGCCTATTTCTACAAAGCAGCGAAAACCGGAACAGTCGAATCAAAGAGCACCCATGCAAAACCGTTACAGCGACCTCGCCGCCAGATTGACCCGCCACGTCACTGCACCCGGCATCACCCCATCACCGGTGAAACAGGTCAACCTCATCTATACCACCGAGCACCATGGCCGCACCCCGGTGCTCTACCAACCGCGGATGATCGTTATCCTGCAGGGACACAAGGTGGGTTATCTGGCGGATCAGGTGTTTCGCTACGACCCCAACCACTATCTGCTGATGACCCTGCCGCTGCCCTGCGAGTGCGAGTGCTTCGCCTCCCCCGAGCAGCCGCTTATCGGTTTTACCATCGAGATCGATCTGGTCACCCTGCAAGAGCTGCTGCTGGAGCTGGGCGATGCCTTGCCCGCCCCCGCGCCACAAAAGAGCGGTGTCCACTCGGTCCCCCTGTCGGAAACCATGTTCTGCGCCGCCGAGCGACTGATCGAGCTGATGGATAACCCGTTGCACGCCAGGGTGCTGGGGCCTCAGACGGTGCGGGAAATGCTGTTCCACGCCCTCACCGAGGGGGGCGGCCCGGCGCTGCAGGCGCTCGCCAATCGCCACAACCATGTGGGCCAGATCGCCCGGGTGCTGCGTATGATAGAGTCCCGTTATGCTGACAACCTCACCATGGAGGAGCTGGCGCGGGAGGTGAACATGAGCGTCTCCGCCTTTCACCACCACTTCAAGGCGGTCACTGCCACCTCGCCGCTGCAGTACATCAAGTCATTTCGCCTGCACAAGGCGCGGATGATGATGCTGCATGACGGCATCAAAGCGGGCACCGCGGCGGCCAGAGTCGGTTACGAGAGCAACTCCCAGTTCAGTCGGGAGTACAAGCGCTTCTTCGGCAGCACGCCGACGGATCAGGCCTCCCGCTTCCGGGATGGCCAGCTGCGCATCATTGAGGGATAACAAGAGAGGGATTACTTATGCGTTCATTGCTTTGCCTGTTCACCGCTTTGCTGCTGACGGCCTGTACCGGGATTGCCGACGGCATTCGCCCCGTTACCGGCTTCCAGCTCGACCGTTATCTTGGCACCTGGTACGAAATCGCCCGCCTCGACCACAGCTTCGAGCGGGGGCTGGAGCAGGTGAGCGCCACCTACAGCCTGCGGGATGATGGCGGCGTCAAGGTGCTCAACCGCGGCAAGCAGAGCGATGGCAGCTGGCGCGAAGCCGAGGGCAAGGCCTACTTCGTCGATAGTCCTGACGAGGCGCGGCTCAAGGTGAGCTTCTTCGGCCCCTTCTACGGCGGCTACAACGTCATCGACCTCGACCCCGATTACCAGCTCTCGCTGGTGACCAGCTACAACCACGACTACCTCTGGATCCTCGCCCGCTCACCCAACCCGCCCAAGGCGAAGGTGGATGCGCTGGTCGCCAAGGCGAAGTCGCTGGGCTTTGCCACCGACCAGCTGATTTGGGTCAAACAGACCCCTTAAGCCAGCCGTAAAATAACAAAGGGCAGCCCGCGGGCTGCCCTTTCTGTTGCTGGCGTGGCGGGATGTCAGAGCCGGAAGCGGCCGATCTCCTGCTCCAGCCGCTCGGTCAGCGACTTGAGTTCGGCCGCCTGCGCCGCCTCGTTGCCCGCCTGCTCGGCCAGCTCTTGCGAGACGTGGCGGATATTCTCGGTATTGCGGCTGATCTCGCCGGTGACCGAAGTCTGCTCCTCGGCCGCTGCGGCGATCTGGGTCGCCATGTCGCTGATGGAGCCGATCGCTTCGTTGATCCGAGCAAGGCTCTGGTTGGCCGCTTCCGCATCCTCGACACTGGTACCTGCCAGCTGACGGCTGGTCTCCATGCCACCCACGGCGCGACGGGTGGTCTGCTGCAGGGTCTCGATCATCTGCTGGATCTCGTCGGTGGAGTCGTGGGTACGGCGCGACAGCACCCGCACCTCGTCCGCCACTACCGCGAAGCCTCGGCCCTGCTCACCGGCCCGGGCCGCCTCGATGGCGGCGTTGAGCGCCAGCAGGTTGGTCTGCTC
This sequence comes from Aeromonas sp. Lyrl_2, assembly GCF_051948815.1. Classification (NCBI taxonomy): domain Bacteria; kingdom Pseudomonadati; phylum Pseudomonadota; class Gammaproteobacteria; order Aeromonadales; family Aeromonadaceae; genus Aeromonas; species Aeromonas sp. Lyrl_2. The sequence continues at coordinate 113,144 of NZ_JAYJLJ010000008.1, read as the reverse complement.
GGCGATGCCGCTGATGGTCGCCAGAATGCCGCTGATCTTCTGGGCATGGCTGTCGAGCTCGTTGATGATCTGGCTGGCATCGGCCACTTCGTCCGCCAGACCGGTAATGCTGCGCTGACTCTGGCCAACCTGGGATTGACCAGCGACCGCCAGTGCGACCGCATCGGTGGCGGTAGTGGCGGCAAACTCGGCGTTGCCGGCGATCTCCTGGGTAGCGGAAGCCATCTCGGTCACCGCGGTCGCCACCATCACGATCTCATCCTGCTGCTGGCGTACCCGCTGACTACGGGCCTGCGCCCCGGCCGCCTGGGCACGGGACTGTGCCGCCAGCTCGACAGTCACATCCCGCAACCGGCTGACGATGCCGTGCAGCCGCGCCACAAACTGGTTGAAGTTCTGGGCCAGCTGGCCCACCTCATCCTTGCTATGGGTGTTGATGTGAACGGTGAGATCCCCCTCGCCGTGGGCAATGTCGTGCAGAGCGTGCGCGACCCGACCGAGATCGGCGAACAGGTATTTGAAGGTGGCGGTAAGCAGAGCGCTGAATACCAGCATCAGCACCAGCGTCAACCCCACCAGCTCCCACAGCAGGCTGCTGAGCGGCGCCTCCAGCACATCGCGATACATCACCATGGCCAGCAGCCAGTCGGTGCCCAGTACCGGTTGTACCGCCAGCAGCACGTCGCGCCCGTCGAGGGTGGCGGCGTGCAGCTCGCTGTTTTCGCGGCCCCACTGCTGGAAGGTGGCGGCCGAGAGTCCCGGCGCCAGCTCGGCGATGGGCTTGAGCGCCAGATCCTTCTGCGGATGGCCGACAATGAGGCCGCTGCTGTCGAGCAGCATGGCATAGCCTTCACCCTGCACCTTCATCGCCAGCACTTCGTCGATCAGCTTGTCGAGCGCCAGGTTGGCCCCCACGGCGCCGACCAGCTCGCCCTGATGGCGTACCGGCTCGGAGAGGGTGACCACCAGCTTCTGCATGGTGACGCTGACATAGGGGGCGGTGACGATCAGCTGCCCCGCCTTCACCGCATCCTGATACCAGGGGCGCTCGCGTGGGTCATAGTTGCCGGTGTTGAGGGAGGGGTCCTGCCGGGTCATCACCCCCTGCGCGGAGCCAAAATAGGTGAGCCCGAAGCCGCCCGAGGTGTAGGCCTGCTTCAGGTGCGGCACCAGCTCGGCTTGGGGGTTATCGCTGATCAGGTTGACCAGCGCATGGACGGTGTTCTTGCGATCCGTCATCCAGTCGCCGATGGCGACCGAGTAGGCGTGGCCATAGTTGACCGCCTCGCTCTGGATGGCGCTCATGGTGCGGGATTTTAGGGTGTGAAAGGCAACGATGCCGAGCAGTGATGCCATCAGCAGCACTACGCCAAGACTGGTGGCCAGCAGCTTGCCGCGCAGAGAGAGGGTCATGACGACGAATCCTTGTTGTTGTGTCAGGCAGGGAAAACCCTGATGTATCAAAGGCTATCGGCCGCAATATGAACAGACTTTAGTGAATCTGTATATTTTCCCATCTATCAACAACAGAACGCGCTAATCGTGTGAACCAGATCGCTATTCCATGCTACTGACTCTTGTAACAACAAAGCTGCAGGCCGCCCGAAGGCGGCCTGTCACTTACCCCTGATATGCACCGGCGGAGTAGGTCAGCTCATAGCTGTGGCTGTAGATCTCGACGATATTGCCGAAGGGATCTTCCATGTAGACCATGCGGTAGGGTTTCTCGCCCGGGTAGTACTCGCGCACCGGCATCCGCTGCTTGCCGCCCGCTGCGACGATGCGCGCCGCCAGCCCCTCGACATCCGGATCCTGAACGCTGAAGTGGAACACACCGGTCTTCCAGAATTCGAAGTTGTTCTCACGGCGCTCGCTGTTGGGGAACTCGAACAGCTCGATGCCGATCTTGTCGCCGGTAGAGAGGTGGGCGATGCGAAAAGAACCCCAGCCCGGGCCGAACACGTCGTTGCACATCACGCCGATGGCGGAGTCATCCTCGGTGATGGTGGTCGCCGGCATGATGAGATACCAGCCCATCACCTTGGTATAGAACTCGACCGCTTTGTCGAGGTCAGTCACCGTGATGCCGATGTGGGAGAAGTTGCGTGGATAGGTCATACGTCACCTTGAAATTGTGTGTGGGAAACAGGTGACATGATAGGAAGAGGCGCCATAATGAAAAATAAGGTCAAACTAATGGAAGTCATAAATTAAATTTATGGTTAATCCACTCTGGCTCCACACCCTGGTGGTGGTGCATGAAACCGGCAGTTTTACCCGTGCCGCCGAGCGGCTGGATCTCACCCAGGCCGCCGTCAGTCAGCATATCTCGCGTCTCGAGGCCGAATTTGGCACCCTGCTGCTGCGCAAGCCCCGTCAGCTGGAGCTCACTCCGCGCGGGCTGGTGCTGCTCGACTTCGCCCGCCAGCAGGCGCAAGCCGCCGAACAGCTGCGAGCACGCCTCTCGGACGATGACCCTCACCGCGGCGCCATCACCCTCACCACCCCGGGCAGCATCGGCCTGCTGCTCTATCCCCTGCTGCTCGACCAGCAACAGGAGCACCCCGGACTCACCATCCAGCACCGCTTCGCCCCCACCCCCGACATAGTGCAGGCGGTGCTGGCGGGGCGCAGCGATCTGGGACTGGTGGATCAACCGCCGGAGCACCCCAGCATCGCCGCCGAGCCCTTCGCCCGCGAACCCCTTTGTCTGGTGGTGCCCAACGACGGCGAGGAGCAGAGCTGGCAGCACCTTTGTCAGCTCGGCTTTATTGACCACCCGGATGGCCGCAGCATGGCACAACGCCTGTTGGGACGACGCTACCCCGGCCAGCGCGTTGACGAGATCCCGCTGCGCGGCTTTACCAACCAGATCGGCCTGATCCTGGAGCCGGTCGCCCGCGGCCTCGGCTTTACCGTGCTGCCCCGCTTCGCCGTCACCGCCTTTGCCCAGCAGGAGAAGATCCGGGTGATCCAGAGCAGCATTGAAGTGATCGACACGCTCTGGCTGATCTACCGCGCCGAGTGGCCGCTCCCCGCCCGCCACCAGCGGCTGGTCACCGTGCTGAAACAGCGGGTTGCTGCACACTGAACGCTCTTGCGGCAGACATCGAGATCAATGTGGCCACAGTCACCGGACGGCTAACTGCAAGAAGGAGAAGAGGAAGGAAAGATGGATAAATTGGCGAACACCGGAAATGCGAAAGGCCAGCTCAATGAGCTGGCCTTTCTGAAAATGGCAGGGGCGGCAGGACTCGAACCCGCAACCATCGGTTTTGGAGACCGCTGTTCTACCAATTGGAACTACGCCCCTGCAACAAACGAGGCGTAGTATACAAAGTGGAGATCAAAGGTAAAGGCTTTTTTTACGCTTTCGATGCGATTGCACAAATCCCGAACAAGTCGCGGTTGTTTGTGCAGCGAAGCGGGATAACTTGCTGTATTTGCAGCCCTGCCGGGGTAGGAATGGGACATAAATGGGGGTAGGGTGAAATCAGGTACCGGGAGGCCACTTATGCTCAATTACCGACTGCTCCAACAACTGGCGCCCCTCAACTTCAGGGATGAACGCAAAACAGAGTCCCTGCCCGCCTATCTTGAACGGGTCGCGCCGCTGGTGCCCTTTATTCCTGAAAATGTGCTTTCCCAGTGGATTTACCGTCATTGGCGCGGTTTTGAGTCCAACTGGAGCTTTATCGATCTCGCCAACCATCAATTCACCTGTGAAAGCTGGCCCACCGCGCAACTGGTGGATCAGGTGGACTCCCGCCATATGGAGGTGATCGAGCGCTGGGGCGAGATGCTGCGCAGCAACCGCTATGTGCGTCGCTCCTGGCTCGGCGAGAAGATGCTGAGCGACGGCACCTGGCCCGAACCTGTCATCGTACTGGCGCCGGAGGAGGGTGCCAGCTACCCGAACGGCCATCCCCTACCCCGCCCCTACTGCCTGCTGGAAGGGCACCACAGACTCGGTTATTTGCGCGCCATGGCCCGCGATGGGGAATCGCTGCAAGAGACGCACAGAGTGTGGATTTGTCGTCATGTTTCCGACACTTAAACGTTTTTCATGCTGAAATTGGCATCGGAAATAAAATTTTGACAATTAAAAAAGCGGCCCTATAATCTGTCCGGTTTTGAAAAAGGTCGGGACGAAACGATGCAGTTTTTGATTCAGAAAACAGCCTTGCAGACGGGTGGTGCGCACCAGAGCGGCCCCGTTGTTTCCGGTTCCCACCCCAAAGATCCCCAGTTATTTTTAAAAAAAGCCCCTGTTTCAGGGGCTTTTTTTTGTGCCCGAAAAACCTCCAATGATGTCAAAGGGAATGCAGACGATGACCAATCCACTCTATAAGAAACATGTCATCTCCATTTCGGACCTGACCCGGTCAGAAATGGAACTGGTAGTCTCAACCGCACAACGGTTGAAGGCTGAACCTGACACCAGCCTGTTGAAAGGCAAGCTGGTTGCCAGCTGCTTCTTCGAAGCCTCCACCCGCACCCGCCTCTCGTTCGAGACCGCGGTACAGCGCCTTGGCGGCAACATCATCGGCTTCGCCGACGGTGGCAACACCAGCGCCAAGAAGGGCGAGACGCTGGCTGACTCCATCAAGATCATCGGCTCCTACTCGGATGCGGTGGTGATGCGCCACCCGAAAGAGGGCGCGGCCCGTCTGGCCTCCGAGTTCTCCCGCGTGCCGGTCATCAACGGCGGCGACGGCTCCAACCAGCATCCGAGCCAGACCCTGCTCGACCTGTTCACCATCCATGAGACCCAGGGCCGTCTGGACAACCTCAACGTCGCCTTCGTCGGTGACCTGAAATATGGCCGCACCGTGCACTCGCTGGCCCAGGCCCTCAGCCTGTTCAACTGCCGCTTCTTCTTCATCTCCCCGGAAGCGCTGGCGATGCCGGACTACATCTGCGAAGAGCTGGAAGAGAAGGGCATCCAGTTCAGCGTCCACCAGACCATGGAAGAGGTGATGCCGGAGCTGGACATCCTCTACATGACCCGCGTCCAGAAAGAGCGCTTCGACGAGACCGAATACAAGCACATGGCCGCCAAGTTCATTCTGGAGCTGGCGACCCTGGAAGGGGCCAAGCCCACCATGAAGATCCTGCATCCCCTGCCCCGCGTCGACGAGATCGATGTGGCGGTCGACAAGACTCCCCACGCTTGCTACTTCCAGCAGGCGGAGAACGGGGTCTATGCACGCCAGGCGCTGCTGGCACTGGTACTGAACGAAACTGTCTGAGCTTAGGGGAATATCATGTCTGACAAGAACCAACTGCAAGTCGAAGCCATCCGTCACGGCTCCGTCATCGATCACATCCCCGCTGGCCAGGGCATCAAGATCCTCAAGCTTTTCCAGCTGGTCGAAACCCAGGAGCGGATCACCGTCGGCTTCAACCTGAAATCCGGCGCGCTGGGCAAGAAGGATCTCATCAAGATTGAGAACACCCGCCTGACCGAGCAACAAGCCAACCAGCTGGCGCTGTTCGCCCCGAAAGCGACCGTCAACATCATCGAAGACTTCAATGTGGTGAAGAAGCACCAGCTGGAGCTGCCGGAGTTCATCGCCGGGGTGTTCCACTGCCCCAACTCCAACTGCATCTCCCACAACGAGCCGGTAGACAGCTACTTCCGGGTGCGCGAAGTGAAAGGCGTGGTGCGGATGAAGTGCAAATATTGCGAGAAGTCCTTCACTCAGGACATCGTCAGCGAGCGTTACTGATATCTGATTGGGCCCCGCGGGGCCCATTTTTGAACCCTGTCACATCACCGAATTTCCAGTCAGCTATAATTTGCCATCGCAAGATGGTAATGCCCGCTCATTCCCTGCATATAGATGGATTATCAGTGTTTTTGCCTGATAACTGACTGCTATGGCAGATATCGCGCGTTTACCTCCGATCATCATCAAAGGAATTCGCCGTGGTCAAAACCCTCAGTCGTCCCGTTGCCCAAGAGCCCGATCTGGCCCAGCTGGATGCCTGTCGCCAGATCATCGGTCAGCACTGCTACAGCACACAGGAAGAGATCCGCCGCGAGCTGTCGGAGCGCGGCTTTGCCGACATCAGCCAGTCCACTATCTCCCGTCTGCTGCGCCGCCTCGGCGTGGCCAAGGCGCAGAATGCCAACGGCAAGAAGGTCTACACCCTGGTCGATGAGCAGCTGGAACCCGCTGGCAGCACCCGCTCTATCCACGACATGGTGCGCGAAGTGGTACACAACCAGCAGATGGTGCTGATCCACACCACTCCGGGAGCCGCCACCGTGGTGGCCCGCCTGCTGGATCGCAACGCCAATCCCGAGATCATGGGCGCCGTCGCGGGCAATGACGTGGTGCTGGTCGCGCCGCGCCATATCAGCCGCACCCGTCAGGCCCATGCCGCCGTGGTGCGCTCGCTGGCGCAAGCCCGCTAACCCCTTTCATCGAATGCATCGAGGCGACCTGCGGGTCGCCTTTTTGTTACCTGCTACTTTGTGCCCATCACTTCTTGCGCCCATAAAAAACGGGAGCCCGCAGGCTCCCGTTTCATCTTGCTTGTTGTCCCTCAGGAGAGCACGGCGCCCAGGCTCAGGCAGACCACGATCAGCACGGTCAGGATACCGAGCAGCGGAGCCACCCACTTCAGCCAGCGCACATAAGGCACCTTGGCGATGGCCAAGCCGCCCATGACCACGGCGGAGGTCGGGGTCACCAGGTTCACCAGACCGGAGGCAGACTGGTAAGCAGTCACCACCAGATCGCGGCCCACGTTGGCGAAGTCGGCCAGCGGCGCCATGATCGGCATGGTCAGTACGGCCAGACCGGAGGAGGACGGCACCAGGAAGGAGAGCACCACTTCCAGCACGAACATCACGTTGATAAAGACGATGGTGGAGAGGCCGGTCACGATCCCTTCTGCACTGTGCAAAATGGTGTGAGTGATCATGCCGTTATCCATCACCACCACGATACCGCGGGCGATACCGATGATCAGCGCCACCCCCAGCAGGTCGCGGGCACCGTCGATAAAGTTGGAGGTCAGCTCCTCCTCGCTCATGCGGGAGATAAGACCAACGATGATGGCGGCAGCCAGGAACACACCGGAGATCTGCGCCATCCACCAGCCCAGCACTGCCACACCGTAGATCATCACGGCAAAGGCGGCGACGAAGATACCCAGCACGATTTTACGGGTCAGGGTGAACTCCAGCATCTGGTCGCTCTTGTTGCCGAGGAAGTGGGCACGGTTCTCTTCCCACTTGTCAGCCACCAGCGATTTGCTCGGGTCGTTGCGCACCATCTTGGCGTAACGCATGACGTAGGCAACGCAGATCAGCCAGCCAGCTACCAGCATGGCAACGCGCAGCCAGATACCGTCGGTGAAGGAGATACCGGCGGCGTTGGCGGCAATCACGGTCGCAAACGGGTTGATGGTGGAACCGAGAGTACCGATACCGGCACCCAGCAATACGGTTGCAGCAGCCACCACAGGGTCGAAGCGGGCGGCCATCATCACCGGCACCAGCAGGGTGTAGAACGGCAGCGACTCTTCGGCCATGCCGTAGATGGTGCCGCCTGCGGCGAACAGCGCCATCAGGATCGGGATCATCCACTCTTCCCGGCCGCGCAGGCGGTCGGTCACACGTTCAATACCGGCATCGATGGCACCTGTCTTGGTCACAATGCCAAGAAAACCACCGATGATCAGGATAAAGAGGGAGACGTCGATGGCGCCTGCCTCATAGGTGTCGTGGTTGTAGAGGCCATCGATAGGTGCCAGCAGCACGTCGACGATCCCCTGGGGATTCCCCTCCACCAGTTTGTAGGTACCTGCCACCGGCACTTCTTTGCCGAGGGCTTCGTTCATGGTCATCTCATATTTGCCGGCCGGCACTATCCAGCTCAGGGCGGCCACCAGGGCGATCAGCACAAACAGTATCGTGTAGGCTGACGGGAACTTGAATTTGGTCATGGTCCAGCTTCCTTCTGTGGGTGTGGTATCCATGCAGGCTGCGGGTTGTAGGGTTAGAGGTATTATGCCGCTGTCACATGGTCGAAAAGCCGGGGGTCGCCCCCCGGCACCACTACTGCGACCTTAGTCGCCCAGCGTAGCAACCATCACTGCCTTGATGGTGTGCATCCGGTTTTCGGCCTCGTCGAACACGATGCTGTGCTCGGATTCGAACACGTCCTCGGTCACTTCCAGGCCTTTCATGCCATATTTGTCAGCCACTTCCTTGCCCATGGTGGTCTCGTCGTTGTGGAACGCCGGCAGGCAGTGCATGAACTTCACATCCGGGTTCTTGGTGGCATTGATGACATCCATGTTGACCTGATACGGAGTCATCAGTTTGACGCGCTGATCCCAGGCTTCTTTCGCTTCACCCATGGATACCCAGACGTCGGTGTAGAGGAAGTCCGCACCCAGCACGCCCTCTTTCACATCTTCGGTCAGGGTGATGCGTGCGCCGGTCTCTTCGGCGATCAGACGGCACTTGGCAACCAGCTCCTCTTCCGGCCAGAAGGCTTTCGGTGCGACCAGACGGATGTCCATGCCCATTTTGGCGGCGCCGACCATCAGGGAGTTACCCATGTTGTTGCGGGCATCACCCAGGTAGGCAAACTTGATTTGATCCAGACGCTTGCCCTTGCCGTGCTCCAGCATGGTCATGAAGTCAGCCAGGATCTGGGTCGGGTGAAATTCGTTTGTCAGGCCGTTCCAGACCGGAACACCGGCGTAGGCGCCCAACTCTTCCACGATCTCCTGACCGTAGCCGCGGTATTCGATACCGTCATACATGCGACCCAGTACACGAGCGGTGTCCTTCATGGACTCCTTGTGACCGATTTGGGAACCGCTTGGGCCAAGGTAGGAGACTTGCGCGCCCTGGTCGAAGGCCGCTACTTCAAACGCACAGCGGGTGCGGGTGGAGGTCTTCTCGAAAATCAGGGCGATGTTCTTGCCGACCAGATGCTTGCGCTCGTAGCCACCGTATTTGGCTTTCTTCAGGTCGATGGCCAGGTCGATCATGTATTGGATTTCGCGCGGGGTGAAGTCCAGCAGTTTCAGGAAGTTACGGTTACGCAGATTAAAAGCCATGATGAGTTCTCTCTATATATGTTTCAGACCAGTTCGGGCAGTAGTGTTGACTACGCATTCTCAGTACAGATATCGGTAATTACGCATGTACGGTGCGGGTGGCGACGATATTGGTGCCGGCTTCACCCTTGAGGATGGCGAGGCCATCTTCCAGCGAGCCGATGCCGACCATGCCGCCGGTCGCTTTGACAAATTCACAAGAGGCTTCGACTTTCGGTCCCATGGAGCCAGCATCGAACTTGACCCCGGCCAGCTCGTCCGGGCTGGTGACCCGCAGCGGACGCTGGGTCGGTTTGCCCCAATCCAGATAGACGGCATCGGCATCGGTCAGGATCAGCAGGGCGTCGGCCTTGATCTGCTTGGCCAGATAGGCGGCAGACATGTCTTTGTCGATGACGGCTTCGATACCGGTCAGGCTCTGGCCATCCCAGGTCACAGGGATACCGCCACCACCGGTACAGATGATGAGGTGGCCCTGGGCAATCAGGGTTTCGATGGCGTCGCCTTCAACGATGCGCTGGGGCAGCGGGGACGGCACTACGCGGCGGAAGAACTTGCCGTCAGCCTTGACCACCCAGTGCTTCTCTTCTGCCAGGGTGCGGGCTTCAGCCTCTTCGTAGACGGGGCCGATAAATTTGGTCGGGTTGGCGAATGCCGGATCCTTGGGATCGACCTGCACCTGAGTCAGCAGCGCGGTGACGTTGCGGCTCGGCATCAGGTTTTTCAGCTCCTGGATCAGCATGTAGCCGATCATGCCTTGGGACTCGGCACCAAGCACATCCAGCGGATAGGGGGATACCTTGGTGTAGGCGCTGTTTTGCAGGGCCAGCAGGCCGACTTGCGGGCCGTTGCCATGCACCAGCACCACGTTGTACTCCTGAGCAATCAGGGCGATGGTCTTGGCGGCAGTTGCGATGTTCTTGCGCTGGATATCCGCTTCCAGTGGCTCACCACGACGGAGCAGTGCATTGCCACCCAGAGCGACGACGACAGTTGGTTTTTTCATAGTGGTTAATCTCGAGTTTGGTTCTGTGTGGCGCCAGCTTCTGCCGGCGCCACGCCGTCTCATCAGATGCTGTCGCGTTCCATCGGGCAGCTCATGCAGCGGGCGCCGCCGCGGCCACGGCCCAGTTCATCACCCGGGATGGAGAGAACTGTGATACCGGCTTTGTCATACTTCTCGTTGGTGTAGGTATTGCGCTCGTAACCCACCACCACGCCGGGACGTACGGTCAGCACGTTGTTGGCGTCGTTCCACTGCTCGCGTTCGGCTTCGAAGCTGTCACCGCCAGTGGTGATGATCTTCAGCTGATCCACGCCCAGTGCTTTCTCGATAGCGGTGACGAAGTAACCCTCTTCCTTGATGTTCATGCCGGTGGCGCCGCCCGGAGTCAGGCTCCAGCACTGTACGTCCTTGCGGATCACTTCCGGATAGACGGAGAAGGTGTCGATATCCATGTGGGTCATGACGGTATCGAGGTGCATGCAGCTGCGGTGTTTCGGCAGTTCCATGGCGATGACCTGCTTGGCCTGGCCGTGTTTGAACAGGCTGCGGGCCAGGTGCTCGACACCTTGCGGGGTGGTGCGCTCGGACATGCCGATCAGCACGGCACCGCGGCCGATAACCAGTACGTCGCCACCCTCGATGGTGGAGTTGTCGTAGTCACGCTCCTCGTCACCGAAGTACTTGATGAAGTCCTGACCGGCAAACATCGGGTGCCAGCGGTAGATGGCCTTCACATGGTTGGTTTCGCGGCGACGAGCAGGCTTGGCCATCGGGTTGATGGAGACGCCACCGTAAACCCAGCAGGAGGTGTCACGGGTAAAGAGGTGGTTGGGCAGCGGCTCGATGATGAAATCGGTCGGAGCGTGCATGCCTACTACCATATTGACGCCGCTGTAGGGCATCTCGGAGTAAGTCAGGCCGCCGGAGAGAATGCGGGCCAGTTCGCGGTGCGGCATGTCAGCCAGGAAGCAGCGCACGTCGTTGGCAAAAGAAGAGCCGAGGCGGTAGTCGGAGACCTGATGTTGCAACAGCCAGGTTTTGGCTTCCGGCACATCCAGGGTTTCCGCCAGCAGATTGGTCAGCAGGAAAACTTCGACATTCTGATCGCGCAGTACCTGAGCGAATTTGTCGTGCTCCTGACCGGCACGTTCAACAGACAGGACGTCATCGAACAGCAGATCCTGGCAGTTGGAAGGAGTCAGACGCTTCAGACTGAGGTTGGGGCGGTGCAACATGACACGGCGCAATTGGCCAACTTCAGAACCTACATAAAATTTGCTCATGATTATATTCCGTCTAGCAGTGGTCCCTGCGAGTGATTGAATAGATTCCTTCTATTCATGCTCGTGGCTAAGGCGGGATATTCTTTATGTAGGGTAATCGGCTTATGTTCTATCCTGCCCTTGCCTTTCGAGACCGAGGTTAGCCCTGCGAATCACGACAAACTTAGACATTGATCACATTCACTCAGAACTGAATATATTCACCATCCAATCTATGACCCCGGTAGCAAATTGCGCATTTTCCATACAAATCACACCGAATAACCATGCAAAACCACCCTGCTATATTTCAGATGGATTCATTTTTTATTCATGCCAGTTCACTGGAGTGATTAAATACAAATAACAAAAACCGTTAAAAATCATGACAGTAAATGAAAGGCTAAATAGAATTTGAATATTACTCCCTAGGTATTGAATACATCACCGTGACGGGAGGAATGCGGGAGAAATAAATACTCACATCGACCACATTCACTGCATAAATCTTTTCTTGTTCCAGATCATGGCATTGATGCCAACCCCATCAGGCTCGGCCTCATAAGTCATCACATCTTTGTGCGGTTCAACTTAATATGCACAAAGTCCGCATCAAGGTGGGCAGTCATCCTCGTCGGTCACCACAACGCCTTTTGATACTTTTTTCATTAATTGAATTTATTCGTCTCACCTTGCGCTGGCGCCAACCTCGACTTAACTCAGAAAGTGATCTAGATCACACAGGAATGGCACTACCAAGGAGTTGTTATGAAGATGAAACCCATGCTGTTGCTCGCGACTTTGCTGCTCTCTGCGCTCCCCACCCTCAGTCAGGCTGAAGGAGCACCTGCCATGCCCATGGTGGTATGCCATGTCGACAAGGCCCCTCAAATGCTGGTGCCTGACTATGTCTGCCGCTGGCAGGGAGGCAGCGTTCATTACTAGTCGAAACAACGAGAGGAGCATCACTCCTCTCGCCTTGTGATGAGACAGGCCCCTCCTATACTGAAATCAGCGGTTTTCTCATGGATAGGGGAACGTCATGATCTTGTTGGTCGGTGGAGAGAAGGGGGGGAGTGGCAAGAGCTGCCTGGCACAAAATCTGGCGGTCTACCTCAGATCCCAATTTCTGGGGGAGGTGTTACTGGTCGACTGCGACCCGCAGCGCACCACCTCTGACTGGATTCAGGAGCGCAATGACAATCCGGAGCTGCCACAAATCAACTGCGTACAGCTCTATGGCAATATTCGCAACGACCTGCTCAGCCTGAAAAACCGCTACGACTACGTCATCGTAGACTGTGGCGGACAAGACAACCGGGCGCTGCGCTCTACCATGGCTGTCGCCACCCACGCCCTGATCCCCTTGCGCCCGAAACGTCGCGACCTCAAGACCCTGCCCCACATGGAAGATCTCATCACCACCTGCAAGATGGTCAACCCGACCCTCAATGCAGCCGTAGTGCTGACCCAGTGCCCCGCCCTGCCCAATCAGGTAAAACGCATTCTGGAAGCGAAAGAGGTTTGCTCCTCGTTCGGTGTCGACGTCCTGAACGCCATCACCTACGGCCGCAATGTCTATGACGACAGCGAAGAGAAGGGACTGTCGGTGATGGAGATCGAGCCGGATGGCAAATCCGCCGAAGAGATCCGGGCCATCGCCAAAGAGTTCCTGCAAGTGGGGGTGTGAGATGGGTCTGGCCGATCTGAAGAAAAAGCACCAGCTGCATCACCAGAAGAAGTTCACCGTCGACGAATTTATCGAAGATGCGGAGTTCTACGCCAAGGGCAAACCCAAAGTGGTCAGCCTTGAACTGGGCCTGCATCGTGACGAAGCCTTGTCGGCGCTGACCTTTATCGAGAGTGGTGAGCACCTGAAGCCCAGCTACAAAAAAGCCACCTTCTCCATGAGCACGGTGGCCATCGACGAGCTGGGTAATCTGACCCAGCAAGACGGCATGAACAAGTCCCTGTTGCTGCGCCTCTTTACCCACTACTTCTCTTCGCTGACTCCTGAGGAGCGCCAGACCATCTATGAGCGACTCAACCAGCGCTCATAATTTCTCCATTCAGCCGCTCTTTGTCTGCCTCGCCAACTCACCCTGAATGACCATCATCAGACGGCAAAATCTGTTTCTGAAGCAACCAAAACGCCGTGTAAGAGATCTGCCATTCCAGATGTAAGCCAACAGCCGAAAAGATCCCCGAGATAATCGGAAGATAAGATCTTAAAACATGAAGAGGATAAACTTAACTAGTTGTTTATAAATGAATAAATCGAAACTCACCACTTTCGAAATAGCTAATGACAAAAACGTTTTCCAATCTGGCGTTGTAGCCGGTTAGAAAATCCTTATAGTTACTCATGCACGGACGCAATGAAGTCGGTCAGGAAGACTGGCTGCCAGGGTTGGGCAAATGGACTAACCACAGGATGTGGTAAAGGACACCTCCCAGGACGGAGAAAGTGCGACGGGACAGGATGACTCGTCAGGCCAAGATGGCTAAAGGACACCCCAAAGGATTGGGAAGGGGAAACCTAAAGGAAGAGGTAAACAGTCAGGGATTGCAGGGAGCAACTTCGTTCAAGGATCTGAGCGATACGACTACCGGGGGCGACGCAAGTCGCCCCCATCTTTTTATCTGCATTTCACCGTCCCCTTGCTTGGCTCTCAATTGCTTGCCTCAGCGCAGAGACTTCTTACCAGAACCTTCCCGACCCGCTGCTTAAGCAAAAATACATATGAAAGGGGCGCCACAATGGCGCCCTTCTCTGTTTTCTAATCGGCAAACAAGCTTATATCACGCGAGAGAACTGCTGCTGACGCGCCTTGTTGCGCAAGTACACGTCGAAACACATGCAGATATTGCGGATCAGCAGCTGCCCGGTGGAGGAGACCTCCAGACCATCCTCCGTCATACGCACCAATCCATCGTTGATGAAGGTCTGCAGCAGCTTGAGATCGTCGGCAAAATACTCTCTGAAATTGAGCCCGTGCGCCTGTTCGACAGCGGCAAAGTTCAGACGGAAATCACAGATGAGCCGCTTGATCACCTCACGGCGGATCAGGTCATCCTGATTGAGCGAGCAGCCTTTCCACTGGGCATGACCCAGCTCTGCAACCTGTGCGTAATAGGTCTTGAGCTCTTTCTGGTTCTGGGAGTAGGTATCACCGATCATGCTGATGGAGGAGACACCCAGCCCCAGCAGATCGCAATCACCTTGAGTGGTATAGCCCTGGAAGTTGCGGTGCAACTTGCCCTCGCGCTGCGCCACTGCCAGCTCGTCATCGGGTTTGGCAAAATGGTCCATACCGATGAACTGGTAACCCTGACCGGTCAGGAAGGCGATGGTGTCCTGCAGCATGGCCAGCTTCTCCTGCGGCGCAGGCATATCCACCTCTTTCAACTTGCGCTGGGCAGCAAAGCGACTCGGCAGATGGGCATAGTTGAAGATGGAGAGGCGCGCCGGATCCGTCTTGAGCACTTCTTCCAGCGTATGGTGGAAACTGGCACGATCCTGATGCGGCAGGCCATAGATAAGGTCGAGGTTGGTCGAGCGGAAGCCTAGTTCACGGGCCCGTTCCAACATGGCTTTAATAAAGTCGTTGTCCTGCTCGCGGTTGACTGCGACCTGTACATCCTTGTTGAAGTCCTGCACCCCGAGGCTGATGCGGTTGAAGCCGACATCTCGCAGCACATCCAGCATGGTAATGGCAATCTCGCGCGGATCGACCTCGATGCTGAACTCCCCCTCTTCGGCGAAATGGAAGTGCTCACGCAGCATGGCCATCAGACGGCGCGTTTGCGCTTCATCCAGATAGGTGGGTGTACCGCCACCCCAGTGCAGCTGGGTAACCAGACGATGCTTGAAGAACGGGGCTTGCGCCTTGATCTCCTTCTCCAGGTAGTCGAGATACTCGTCAGCCTTGTGCTGATGACGGGTAATGACCTTGTTGCAGCCGCAGTAGTAGCAGAGCTTGTGACAGAAAGGGATGTGCACGTAGAGCGACAGATTGCGCTCGGGATACTGGCCGGCTGCGCGGACAAAATCCGGATAGCCGAAGCTCTCGTTGAACTCCAGCGCAGTGGGATAAGAGGTGTATCGCGGGCCACTGTAGTTATATTTTCCGATCAGGGCCTGATCCCACACAATCTGTTCTGCTTGCACGCTCGCTTCCTCTCTTGTTGTTATTGTTGGCTCACCGACCTAACTGAAAATCCTTCAGCTGGGCCACATCCTTGAGGATCTGAGCCTCCAGCTCGGCCTCGTAGCCGCTGCGTTCGAGATCCATCTTCATCACTTCATTGCGCTTGAGGGCGCGTCTGGCCTCATGAGTCGGCATATCTTTCACCTTCTCATACAGCCGGTACAGACCCGGGAACTCGGCAACGAACGCTCGCCCCCCCTTGATCTGCAACGCATCCAGCAGATTGGTCAGCCGAATGGCGCCTTCGGAGTAATCGCACTGCCCCTCCTGCACCGCATGGGCAATGACCCGTACGCTCTCCAGAATTCGCTCATTGCGAGCAGTTATAGCCTGCCACTGCATCGCTTGCTGTCGCCTCAATCTGGCCAGCAGCATGCCTGCATAGATGGCCAATCCTGACAAAATCAGGCCGCCCAACAGGGCGGCCAGCATCCATCCACTCATCACTTTTTCTTCGGCTCAGGCTTGGGTTCCGGCTTGAAATCAACCTGGTTGAAACGGTCCCACAACTCCTCTTCGGAGGCTGGTTTCTGCTCGTCGAACTCGGCGTCATCGCCATCATCAAACGGCAGCTCGTCATCTTCATCATCGTCGTTGTCGATGATGCCCAGCTCATCCATCAGCTCCTGATAACGGTCGACACGCTGATCAACCCAGGCCTGCTCGGCCGCTTCCAGGGTTTCACCGGCATCAAGACGATCCAGCAGATCATTCAAGCGGTCATCGTTTTCGATGGAAGCCAGCTCCTGCTCGGGCGTCATCACCAGCTTCTTCTCTTTCACCGCCTTGGGTGCTGCCGGCTTCTTCTGTTTGTCATCAACCACCAGTACTACCGGCTTGCGGGAACCGATACGCGGATCTTTGGACTGGCTGTTGCCAGACTTGCTCTTCGGCTGTTCAACTTGCTGACGAGAACCAGCCTTCAGGCCCTTGCGCTTGGCAGCCCGTTTACGCTCACGGCCTTCCTGAGCACTGACATCAGATTCTTTGCGCTTGCCAGTAGGCTTGCGAGTGGGTTGTTTGGCAGACATGAATGGCTAACTCCGAAAATAACTGGTTTGACCCGTACCCGGGATGATCTCACCCGGTGGGATACGATGCGAGGAACAGTAAGGCTGGAACAAGAGCAGGATCCCGCACCAATCAGGCCCAATCAGGCCACTGAACACCGCAGGATCGGTATCCTCTGGGCATGTTGCTGGTATTTTGACACAGAATGGCTGATCGGGTTAATGACCCAAAAGAAAAAAGGCAGCCGAAGCTGCCTTGATATGTTCATGCGTGCGCCATCCTGAATGGCAAAACAATCTGTTTCGTCCTCTCCTTGACAACTTGTCGCCGCATCATATCGTTGTGTGGTCATCCTGACCTTATATTGGTCGTTCCTGAATGTGCGTGTGCCTGTTTGACCCGTCTCGACCGCATCCTGCCATCGTGCCGGGGAGTCTGCATCCCGCAACCCCATCCCGCTCCGGAGATGGTCACCATCCTGATCCTTCAATCCTTTGCCAGCTCATCCGAGCCCATGGCATCCCGCCACGCCAGCCATCCTCTGCTCACAACACCCTGTCGTGAAACCGCCACCCAATCCGTGGGTGAATCCATTAAGCCTACTGTACCAACTCTATAAAGCGGCTCAATCCACTCAAAACATTCTCAACATGTCGAAAAATATCAATATTCATATAATTCATTGATAAATAATGATTATTTAATATTTTATGCAATTTTATGAGCCTTGGCCTGCCTTGAGAATGGGAGATCTCTTACAGAACGGGGGGATTAAACCGAGAATTATCTGAAAGCCATAAAAACAACGGGGAGCCCAAGCTCCCCGTTTCAACTCAAATCGACCGTATCGACTATATCAGTGCAGACCCGCCACATATTTGGAGAGGGCTTCGATATCCTGATCAGTCAGTTTCTTGGCAACATCCCGCATCATGCCATTCGGATCGTTGTCACGCGTGCCGGCACGGAATGCGGTGAGCTGAGCTTTGATATAGGCAGGATGCTGGCCGGACAGGTTTGGATACTTCGCCTGCTCGACACCCGAGCCACGGGGACCATGGCAAGCCGTACAAGCTGCCAGACCACGACTCATGTCACCACCCATATAGAGTGCCTTGCCCGCTTCGACCACGTCGTCAGGGACAGCGATAGGGGTAACCTTCAGGCTGGAGAAATAAGCCGCCAGGTCATCCATGTCCTGTTCCGACAAAGGTAACGCCATCGGCCCCATCACTGGCGCAACCCGGCCAATTTGACCAGAAGCGGCAGCCTTCAGTTCAACTAACTGCTTTTTGATATATGATGCGTGCTGACCAGCAATTTTGGGGTACATATCAACCAGGCTGTTTCCGTCCGGTCCATGACAAGCCGCACAAACGGCGGCCTTGGTCTGTCCCGCAGCGGCATCGCCCTTGGCTTGTGCCATCCCCGTTACGCCAACCATCAGAGCAAGAGTAATGACTAGGTTCTTCATGGCGTTCCAACTTTTCGTTATTAGGCTTCCAGATCCCATGCCGCTGAAGGCATGTTAAAATAAACGCGTTTAAGCGACGCTATTTTACACCATTTTACAAAAAAGTAACTCTATAACCCTCTATCTCCATGGGGAATTTACGTTGGATACACAAACTCTGAATTTCAATAAGGTGCATTTTGTGACCAGCGCACCCGACATCCGTCACCTGCCAAATGATGGGGGTGTCGAGATCGCGTTTGCCGGCCGTTCCAACGCCGGTAAGTCATCTGCATTGAACACCTTAACCAAACACAAGAACCTGGCACGCACCAGTAAGACACCCGGTCGTACCCAGCTGATCAACCTGTTTGAACTGGAACCGGGCAAGCGTCTGGTCGACTTGCCGGGTTATGGTTATGCTCAAGTTCCGCTGGAAATGAAGCTCAAGTGGCAAAAGTCACTGGCAGAGTATCTACAGCGCCGTGAGTCATTGAAAGGCCTGGTGATCCTGATGGACATCCGTCACCCGCTCAAAGATACCGACATGAACATGCTGGAGTGGAGCTCACACCGTCAGCTGCCCGTCATGCTGCTGCTGACCAAGGCTGACAAACTGAGCCCCGGCCCGCGCAACAACCAGGTGATCAAGGTGCGCCAGGCCGTTGCCAACCTCGGTACCCAGATCCAGGTCGAAGCGTTCTCCTCCCTCACCAATATCGGTGTGGAGAAGCTGGCGCAAACCCTGACCGAATGGTACGTCAGTGGTGACGATAGCGACCTGCTGGACGCTGATGAACAGCAACCTGCCGAGGAGTAATCTACTCCTCGCTCTCCTTGCAATTGGCGGAGCACTCCTCCGCTGATTGAAAGGGTTTCAGATTGCCGCTTTCACCTGCCTCACGACAAATACCCCGCATTCGCCTCCCCTGCTATATCCAATACTGCTTAAAGTTCATATAGATAGGCAGTTAATTCACATGAATAATTAACTTAAGTAGGCGTTGATAGCGTTTTCAAACCTGTTCTTTCAAAACGAACAAGAATTACAAAAAGAGACAAAAATGAAATTTAATTACAAATTCTAACCGAAAGGGATAAAAATGAGGCCGGACGACAGTAATGCCATCCAGCCTGAAATAATAAGTTCAAAAAATTGGGAAGAAGCTGAATCTTGAGTACCAGACGACAGGTATTCCTCAAGAAGCAGCCTCATTCTATCAAATGCATCGCCAATTTAAAGCATTTACTCTAAATGATGCGCATAAAAAAACACCCCGACGAGAACCTCATCGGGGCAGCTATTCAGCCACATTCAATTACGTGAAATAAAAGGTCTGAAAGATAGAACATCTTACCTCTGTACCCTACGCAGACAACTGTACAGCAAAGCAGCAGAAAGTGAAAGTAATTTATGTAATTTAGTTTCACAACTTACAGATTAAGAAAAACCTTTTACTTTCATGCAGATAAAAAAATCCCCAGTACGAATACCGGGGAGTTATAAAGGTGACTAGCTAGCACTTCCTCAACTATCTAGTTAGTCAGCGCTATTTCAAAGTAGTTCCGCTACAAAACAAAAAAACTTTGAAAAATCAGAGGTAGATAGCACCATCTTCAGCAAACTCTTGTTCTTCAATGAGTTTTTCAGCCAGATCTTCAATGTCAAAACGCACACTTTCAAAGGCTCTGACGATATCATCCTCCCTCGTCAGCGCCAGACCTGTCATTCTCTCCAGCCGCCGCTGGCTGATGTAACAATCTATCAGCGCCCCCATCTGCTGGGCAGGAAAACGCACCCGCTGTTCGTCAGCCTGCCACTCGACCAGATCGGGAAACAGAATACCCTGGTTCATATCACCCCCAAGTTACGCTTCAGCTCTCTCAATACCTGTTTAGTCCCGGGACGAATTCCGCGCCACACGGTAAACGCTTCGGCGGCCTGCTCCACCAGCATGCCGAGTCCATCCATGGTTTGACGGGCCCCATGCTGCTTGGCCCAAGTGATAAACGCCGTATCCGAGGCGCCATACATCATGTCGTAGATGGCAATATCAGTGTGGATCAGGGCAGGGGCCAACGGCGGCAGCTCTCCTTGCAGGCTGGCGGAGGTAGAGTTGATGACGAGATCGAATGGCCCTGCCAACTGTTCATAGGTCTGGGCAGTCACAGGCCCCAGATCGCAGAATTCGGCAGCCAACTGTTGCGCTTTTGTGTGGGTGCGGTTGGCGATCACCAGCTCGCTCGGCAACTCGGCCAGCAGCGGCGCCAATGCACCACGAGCCGCGCCACCGGCACCCAGCAGCAGGATCCGGCTATCCGCCAGCGTCACACCATGGGACTTGAGATCGGCGACCAATCCAGCGCCATCGGTATTATCCCCCAGTAACACGCCATCATCGGTCAGCTTGATGGTATTGACCGCGCCCGCCCGCTTGGCCCTCGGGCTCAAGCGATCGACCAAAGTGAATGCTTGCTCCTTGAAGGGAATGGTGACATTGCACCCCTTGCCCCCTTGGGCAAAGAAAGCACGCAGAGTTTGGGCAAACTCGTCGACGGCGGGTTCAGCCAGCCCATACTCCAGCTCTTGCTGGGTTTGTCTGGCAAACAGGGTGTGAATAAAGGGGGACTTGCTGTGGCGCACCGGGTGGCCAAAAACCAGATAACGATCCATCAAAGAGTTCCATCAGAGGGCAATATTCCGATTTAACGGGTTTTCGCACTCGGGAACAAGCCGAATATCGGCCAGCAAAAAGGGGCCATCAAGGCCCCTCGGGTCACAGCCACTCTCGCGGCGTGAGGTAATCGGTGTAGAGCAAAGCTTCAGGAGTGCCCGCCTCCGGCTGCCAGTCATACTCCCAACGTGCCAGCGGTGGCATCGACATCAGGATCGACTCGGTACGTCCGCCGGTCTGCAGCCCAAACAGGGTGCCCCGGTCATACACCAGATTGAACTCCACATAACGACCGCGACGATAGAGCTGGAACTCCCGCTCCCGCTCGCCATAGGGCAGCGCCTTGCGTCGTTCGATGATCGGCAGGTAGGCATCGAGATAACCCCGACCTACCGCCCGCATAAAGGCAAAGCAGTCGGCAAAAGGCCAGCGATTAAGATCGTCGAAGAAGAGACCGCCCACCCCCCGCGTCTCGTTGCGGTGCTTGAGAAAGAAGTAGCGATCGCACCAGGATTTAAATTCGGGGTAGATATCATCACCAAAGGGTTGGCAGAGATCACGGGAGACCTGATGCCAGTGCTGGACATCCTCGGCAAAAGGGTAGAAGGGCGTCAAATCGAAGCCACCGCCAAACCACCAGATAGGCTCTTCGCCTTCCTTCTCGGCAATGAAGAAGCGGACGTTGGCGTGGCTGGTCGGCACATAGGGGTTATGCGGATGGATCACCAGCGACACGCCCATCGCCTCGAACTTGCGACCGGCCAACTCTGGCCGATGGGCTGTAGCAGAGGCAGGCATGGCATCGCCATAGACATGGGAGAAGTTGACGCCCCCCTGCTCGATCACCGCGCCGTGGCGCAGCACACGGGTGCGACCACCGCCACCGCCTTCACGGCTCCAGGCATCTTCCACAAAGTGTCCACTGCCGTCGGCCTGCTCCAGACCACGGCAGATCTCGTCCTGCAACTGCAACAGGAAGGCCTTGACCTGGGCCACATCCGGTTTGCTCATCTTGTCTCCAGTCAGGCAGGATCGTGAACGCCCTGTCCATTTTTATAGTTGAATCAATCCGATGAGCTCACCGCTCAGCGGATTGATAGCAAATCATGACGTATCCGCCTGCTCAGGAGGGGCGAATAATGGCGCCAGTTCGGGCGTCCTTGATCTCGGAGGGGTTGGCTTGATCACCCACTTCACCGGGCAGGATATAGGCTAACTTGCTTGCCAGCCGCTCACCAATATCGGCCACCCGACGGGCAGGCTCCTCACCGGTCAGGTTGGCGCTGGTAGAGACCAGCGGCTTGCCAAAGGCGCGACACAACGCCTGCACCTGAGGATGAGCCGTCACGCGTACCGCGAGGGTCTCGAACTGCCCGGTCAGCCAGGCCGGCGTCGTTGCACGGGCAGGCATGATCCAGGTAAAGGGGCCGGGCCAGCTGGCTTCAACCCGAGCAAGTTGTTCATCGCTAAGCTGGCTCAGATCGATGTAGTCCTGCAGTTGTGCCATGTCGGCAGCAATCAGGATCAACCCCTTCTCTACCGGACGCTGCTTGATGGCCAGCAGTCGCTGCACTGCAGCTTCGGAGTCGGGATCACAACCCAGACCAAACACGGCCTCGGTCGCATAAGCAATCACCCCTTCCTGTTGGAGGGCGGCAACCGCCTGTTCAAATTCATTTGGCATAGGAAAAATGCGGCAGCCAGGCTGCCGTCTCGTCACTTAGTAGCAAGTTGAATCCGTATGGCGGCGACCATGGCAAAGTGACGTGTTGCTGTTGCACAGGAAAAATACGACACATCCGGATCGCCACCCGTTCACTTAATTGAGTTGAGCCTGCAGGGCGGCATCCTTGGCCATCACCTCTTCGGCATTCTTCTGGCGTTCGGCCCGAACCTTGGCCGCCAGTTCATCATCGGCTACCGCCAGCATCTGGGCTGCCAGATAACCTGCGTTCTTGGCACCGGCTTTGCCGATCGCCACGGTCGCTACAGGTACACCACCCGGCATCTGCACGGTGGAGAGCAACGCATCCAGCCCCTTGAGCGGGCCACCATCGATGGGCACCCCGATCACGGGACGAGTCGTGATGCCGGCTACGGCACCCGCCAGATGCGCAGCCAGACCAGCAGCACAGATAAAGACCTTGCAGCCACGGGCCTCGGCATCGGTCACATACTGATGGGTCGCAGCCGGCGTGCGGTGCGCGGAGGTGACTTTGACTTCCACTGCGATATCAAATGACTTGAGCACCTCGAGGGTGGTCTGCATCACGGGGAAATCAGAATCAGAGCCCATCAATACGGCAACAAAGGGTTTATTCATGGTGGGAATTTCCTTACTCCAAGTGGGGGGTTGAAGTTCACCGAAAACGTTTCAATCCGGTTGCGGCGGCGGGATTATACCTGCTCACTTTGGTGGCCGCATTTCTTTTGCGGACAGACCCAACGCAGAGTTCCCCTCACTTTTTTCTCTACCATGATGCCCCAGCCACACGTGGGACAAGGCATGGGGATCGGCTTGTCGTTCACCACATATTTGCAGTGTGGATAGCCATCACAAGAGTAAAACTGCTTGCCGTAGCGGGAGGTGCGGCTCACCAGATGACCCTTGCCGCACTCGGGGCAGAGGATCTGGGTATCATCGCTCTCCTGCAGGGATTCGATGTGCTGACAGGCCGGATACTGGGTACAACCGACAAACATACCGTAACGCCCCTTCTTGATCGCCAGCGGCTCTCCGCAATCGGGACAGGCAGAGCCTTCGAGCACCTTTTCGATGTCGCGGCCGGATGGCGTCAGGGAGCGTATGTAATCACAGGCAGGATAGGCAGAACAGCCGAGAAAGGGGCCATGTTTGCCCTGGCGGATCACCAGCTCGGCCCCGCACTGCGGGCACGGCTCGCGCTCGAAGGCATGTTCGTGGGCTGAAAAGAGGTGATGATCGATTTTTGACATGGGCCG
Source organism: Aeromonas sp. Lyrl_2 (assembly GCF_051948815.1). NCBI lineage: Bacteria > Pseudomonadati > Pseudomonadota > Gammaproteobacteria > Aeromonadales > Aeromonadaceae > Aeromonas > Aeromonas sp. Lyrl_2. Next base: position 89,475 of record NZ_JAYJLJ010000008.1, on the reverse strand, counting down.
CGCCTTGAAATCCAGATGGCCTGAATTCTACCAGCGCGGCACCGGACTGTCAGTGAATGACGCCGTCTGACTCATCAAACACCAGCTCTTCCATCTGCTGGTAGGCATTTTCACTGCCCGGTACGTTGAACAGCACCATCATGACGACCCACTTAAGGTCATCCAGCTCGATATCCGGCTTGTCCAGTTCGAGCAGGCGCTCGATACAGATCTCGCGGGTTTCGGCATTCAGCACCTGGGCCTGTTCCAGAAAGAGCAGGAAGCCGCGGCACTCGGTGCTGAGGCGTGCCAGCTCTTGCGGAGCATAGATACGCATCGAGCCTTGCGCGCTGGCGGTGACATAGACCTCCCGCTCGCTGTCGTGCAGATTGGCCAGTCGCTCCAGCCAGTCGAGTGCCTTGTCGATCTCTTCTTTATCGAAACCGGCCCGGCTCAACTCGTCGGTGAGCTCATCCTGCTCGACCATCACATCTGCATCGCTGTGGATGTAGGTCTCGAAAAGGTACATCAATACATCAAACATGATTCGCCCTCCTCGCTCTGACGTATCCACCGGCTACCGCCATCACTGCACCGGCCAGCTCCAGCTCTACCAACCTGCCCAATACCACTTCGACAGGAAGCTGGGCCCGCTCGGCAACGGTATCCACGCTCGTGGTCTCATAATCTACGTTATCCAACAAATCGGCATAAGGCAATTCGCTATTATGCGGTTGCTCAGATGGTATGACCGACGAATGTGGCCGTGCGACCCACTCTGGCAGCTCTTCCACTATATCGGCCGCACTCAGCACAAGTTTGGCCCCCTGCTGAATTAATCTGTTGCACCCTATCGCCTGGGCATTTTGCAGGGCACCAGGCACAGCAAACACTTCGCGCCCCTGTTCAAGCGCATAGCGAGCGGTGATCAGCGAACCGCTCTGCTCGGTCGCCTCCACCACCAGAGTTCCCAGCGACAGACCACTGATAATACGGTTGCGACGAGGAAAATGTTCAGCCAGCGGCCCTTTATCCGGCGCCAGCTCGGAGATAAGCAAGCCACCACTCTCCAGAATCTGGCCTGCCAGCCCCTGGTGGCGTTTGGGGTAGAGGCAATCCAGCCCGGAACCCAACACGGCAAGGGTGATACCGCCACAAGCCAGCGCTTGGTGATGGCAAACACCATCGATACCGAGCGCAAGACCCGAGGTGATGGCTAACCCGCATCCAACCAGCTCGCTACAGAGGCGGGACGCATTATCTTTACCTGCATAGGTAGGATGGCGTGTCCCCACCATTGCCAGCTGGGGTAGCGACAGCGCAGCAAGATCGCCACGACAGTAGAGCAACAGGGGAGCTGCGGGAATTTCCCGCAACAAGGGTGGATAAATCGGGTGATCTTGCGGAATAAGGAGATTGTCAGGCAAAGCGGCCCAAGCCAGGCTCTGCTCAACCACCGGCGAGGGCCAGCGCAGTTGTTTGATCTGCTCTGATGACAACCCCATACCATGCAGCTGCGCTTCATCGCTCTGAAACAGGGCCTCAATACTTCCCCCAGCCCGTTCCAACAGACGTGCAGCGGTCACCGGACCAATACCGGTGACCGCATCGAGAGTTAGCCAGAGCGCCAGACGCGCGTCGGGGTAGTTCACGTCAGAAGTGAGTGACCTGATAGCCCGCACTCACCATGTCGTTACTCTGCATGATGAGACCGTAACTCAGCTTGTCATACACCTTGAACAACATGACACGGGCAATCGCTTCAGAGGGCAGTGGTGCCTTCTTGTTACTGCTGTAAAACACCCGGTTAAAAACCGACGAGAGCTCCTTGTACTGTACATCGCCATTCTTGGTGACCAGAGCAGCACCGGGCCGTCTGACATCCAACACATCCCCGGCGACCAGTTGATCGCGGCCACCCCGGTTGATCAGCACCACATCAAACTTGCCACCGCCCCGGGTCTTGTTCGGCAAATCGATGATATAGCCCGGCGTGATGGCAGGTGCGGCTTTGGGTGTGAAGACGGCGGGCATGTTCTCCTGAACGGGCAGCGGCATCACCTTGTCGCCCTGCAGCACTTCGCGCTGGTTATGAGTGAGGGTAACTTCAGTCCGATCGCCATCAAGACGCGCCACGGCCCGCACCACACCGGCAAAGATCGCCTCCTGGCCCAGCAGTTCACCGGTTTCGCGATCCTTGTAGACCACTCCGGGATGATAGATGCCATAGACCTGCCCGGGCGTCAGGGAGCCCTGCACATAGAGGGTGTCCCCCTCCAGCATGCCGATATGTTTCTGATCCGACCCCAGCAGATAAGGCAGGGTTTTCTGCTGCTGGCTGTCAGCCAGAATATGGTCGGTTTGCAGGAAGGGGCCGATCTCGCTGATAGGCAGGGTCGGAATGGGGTTGGCTTTGTTCTCGTAACGGGTTTTCGGGCCGAGACGGATAACTTGCTTGCCACCCTGCATCGCCTTGCCGAGCCGGGGTTCACCATTGACCCAGCTCAGATGCAGTACATCACCGGGGTAGATCCAGTGAGGATTGGCAATCTGCGGATTGATGTTCCAGAGACGGGGCCAGAGCCAGGGTTCGGAAAGATACTTGCCGGAGATATCCCACAGGGTGTCGCCTTTTTGCACTACATAACTTTCGGGGTAACCCGCTTTCAGCCTGAGCTGATCGGCCAGTGCTGCCTGACTCACGGTCACCAGCAGGCAGGCGAGGATGGTTTGCTTCAGATACATAACACTCCCTGTTACTTCTGTACGCAAAGTGTTGCTGTTTTTTGTCGGCGTAAATGACTAGAATTACGCCAATATTGACTGCATTTATACGAAACTAAAGAAAAAACTATGGCCATTCTAGATGTATTGCGTTTTCCCGATGAGCGCCTGCGCACCGTTGCAGCCCCTGTCGAGACCTTTACACCCGAGTTACAACAGATTGTAGATGATATGTTCGAAACCATGTACGCGGAGGAAGGCATTGGCCTGGCCGCGACTCAGGTCGACATTCACCAGCGCATCATAGTGATCGATGTCTCTGAAAACCGTGAAGATCCTCTGGTATTGATCAATCCGGAGGTCATCGAGCAGTGCGGCAGCACCGGCATTGAAGAGGGTTGCCTCTCCGTGCCCGGCAGCCGTGCTCTGGTGCCTCGCGCCGAACAGATCAAAATCCGCGCCCTGGATCGCAACGGCAAGCCGTTCGAGCTGGAAGCCGATGATCTGCTCGCCATCTGCATCCAGCATGAGATGGATCATCTGGTCGGCAAGCTGTTTGTGGATTACTTGTCCCCGCTCAAGCGCCAGCGCATTCGCCAGAAGCTGGAAAAGATGGCCCGTGAAGATCGCAAAGTCCTCTGAGGATCTGCCCCATTGAATAAGCTGAAACTGATTTTTGCCGGTACTCCCGACTTCGCCGCCCGTCACCTGGCGGCGTTGTTGTCTTCCGACCACGAGGTCGTTGCCGTTTATACCCAGCCTGACAAGCCTGCTGGCCGTGGTCAGAAGCTCACCGCCAGCCCGGTCAAAGAGCTGGCACTGGCCCACAACCTGCCGGTTTACCAACCGGCCTCTCTGCGCAAGGAAGAGGCGCAAGCCGAGCTTGCTGCACTGGGTGCCGACCTGATGGTGGTGGTTGCCTACGGCCTGATCCTGCCCAAGGTGGTGCTCGATACCCCGCGCCTAGGCTGCATCAACGTCCATGGCTCCCTGCTGCCCCGCTGGCGCGGTGCCGCACCGATCCAGCGCTCTATCTGGGCGGGCGATGCCGAAACCGGCGTCACCATCATGCAGATGGATGTGGGACTGGATACCGGCGCCATGATCCGCAAGGTAAGCTGCCCCATCGCCGCCGACGAGACCTCCGCCAGCCTCTATGACAAGCTGGCCGAGCTGGGCCCGCAGGCACTGGTCGACACCATCAATGCCATGGCCGCCGGTGAAACCGCTGCCGAAGCGCAAGATGATGCGCTGGCCAACTACGCCGAAAAGCTCTCCAAGGAAGAGGCCCGTATCGACTGGTCGATGGAGGCTGTTGCCATCGAACGCTGCATCCGCTCGTTCAACCCCTGGCCCATCAGCTGGTTTGAAGTGGCTGACCAGACCGTCAAGGTATGGCAAGCCGCCGTCATTGACAGTGACCACGGCCAACCCGCCGGCACCCTGCTCAAGGCCGACAAGCAGGGGATCGATATCGCTACCGGCAAAGGGGTACTGCGCCTGCTGACCCTGCAACCGCCCGGCAAGAAGGCGATGTCCGTTTCGGATCTGCTCAACTCTCGCCGCGACTGGTTTGAACCCGGCACGCAATTGAATTGAACTGGATTGAATTGACACAAGCGGGGCCCAGGCCCCGACTTGCGCATCTAAGGTAACTCTATGAAAACACGTGCACAGGCCGCTCTCGTTATTCAACAGGTGCTGGATCAGGGTCAATCCCTCTCCGCTGTTCTGCCTGCTGCCCAGGAGAAAGTTGCACCTCGCGATCGCGCTCTCCTGCAAGAACTCTGCTACGGCACCCTGCGCTGGCTGCCCCGCCTTGATGCGGCAGTCAACGAGATGATGGACAAGCCGCTCAAAAACAAGAGCCGCATTTTCCACTACCTCATCCTGGTCGGTCTCTATCAGCTCATCTACACCCGCATTCCGGCTCACGCCGCGGTGGCCGAGACCGTCAACGCGGTCAAGCTGCTCAAGGGCACCTCACTGCGTGGCCTCATCAACGGCGTGTTGCGCAACTTCCAGCGCAGCGCCGAAGTCATTCTGCTGCGTATCGATCGCGTGCCGAGCGTGCGACTGGGTCATCCTGAGTGGCTCACCAAGCGCCTGCGTCAGGCCTATCACGATGAGTGGGAATTCATCATGGAGGCGAACAACCAGCGCCCTCCCATGTGGATCCGCAACAACAGCCAGCGCCAGAGCCGTGATACCATGCTGGCTCGCATGGCTGAAGTCGGCATCAATGCCGTGGCCGGTGAAGAGGGCGAGGATTGCATCCTGCTGGAGCGTCCTTGCGATGTGACCAAGCTGCCCGGCTTCGAAGTGGGTGACTGCTCGGTACAGGATGGCGCAGCACAACAGGCCGCGGCACTGCTCGACCCGCAACCGGGTGAGTGGGTGCTGGATGCCTGCGCCGCCCCCGGCGGCAAGACCGCCCACCTGCTCGAGCGTCAGCCCAAGCTGGCTGGCGTGGTTGCCGTTGATGCCGACGAGAACCGCCTCAAGCGGGTGCAGGAGAACCTGGATCGCATCGGCCTGACCGCCAAAGTGATCCACGGCGATGCCGCGGCACCGGAACAGTGGTGGCCGGAGGGGCTGTTCGACCGCATCCTGCTGGATGCCCCCTGCTCCGCCACCGGCGTTATCCGTCGCCACCCCGACATCAAGTGGTTGCGCCGTGATCAGGACATCCGCGAGCTGGCCGAGCTGCAGCGCCGCATTCTCAATGCCCTCTGGGGCAAGCTGAAGAGCGGTGGCACCCTGCTCTACGCTACCTGCTCCGTCCTGCCGGAAGAGAACCGCGACCAGATCCGCGCCTTCCTTGCCGCGACCAAAGATGCCAAATTGGTACCGTTGCACGAACAGGACACCCCGGACTGCCCGGGTCGCCAGTTCCTGCCGGGTGAAGCCGAGATGGATGGCTTCTACTACGCCAAGCTGGTCAAGCTGTGACGCTGACATGCTTCTTCCGGGGCAATCGCCATGCAGGCGAAATGCCCCTTTACTGCCTCAACGTGAGTAGACGTTCCCTATGAAGATCATCATTTTGGGAGCCGGCCAGGTCGGCGGCACTCTGGCCGAGAACCTGGCCGGGGAGAACAACGACATCACCATCGTCGACACCGACAGCGAACGCCTGCGCGAACTGCAGGACAAGTTTGACCTGCGGGTGGTCAACGGTCACGGCGCCCACCCCAAGGTGCTGCGCGAAGCGGGTGCTCAGGATGCCGACATGCTGGTCGCCGTCACCAACAGTGACGAGACCAACATGATCGCCTGTCAGGTGGCCTACTCCCTGTTCAACACCCCGAACAAGGTGGCACGGATCCGCTCGCCAGCCTATCTGACCGAGCGGGATCGCCTGTTCCTGCCGGAATCGGTGCCGGTGGATCACCTGATCGCGCCGGAGCAACTGGTGACCGACTATGTGCGTCGCCTGATCGAATATCCGGGTGCCCTGCAAGTGGTTGATTTTGCAGGTGGCCGCGTCGGTCTGGTGGCGGTCAAGGCCTACTACGGCGGCCCGCTGGTGGGTAACGCCCTCTCAACCCTGCGCGAGCACATGCCCAACATCGAGACCCGGGTAGCGGCTATCTTCCGTCAGGGCCGCCCGATCCGTCCGCAAGGTACCACCATCATCGAAGCGGATGACGAGGTCTTCTTCGTTGCCGCCGCGGGCCATATCCGTGCCGTGATGTCGGAGCTGCAGCGCCTCGAGAGCCCCTACCGCCGCATCATGATCGTCGGTGGTGGCAACATCGGCGCGGGTCTCGCCCGCCAGCTGGAGAAGCGCTACAGCGTCAAGCTCATCGAGCGCAACCAGAAGCGGGCGGAGCAGCTCTCCGAACTGCTGGAGAACACCATCGTCTTCTGTGGCGATGCGGCGGATCAGGAGCTGCTGGCCGAGGAGCACATCGACCAGATCGACGTCTTCATCGCCGTGACTAACGAGGATGAGGCCAACATCATGTCGGCGCTGCTCGCCAAGAAGATGGGCGCCAAGAAGACCATGGTGCTGATCCAGCGCGGCGCCTACGTCGATCTGGTGCAGGGTGGCTCCATCGATATCGCCATCTCGCCCCAGCAGGCCACCATCTCGGCCCTGCTGACCCACGTGCGCCGGGCCGATATCGCCAACGTCTACAGTCTGCGCCGCGGCGCGGCCGAGGCGATCGAGGCGATCGCCCACGGCGACGAGAACACCTCCAAGGTGGTCGGCAAGACGGTTGGCGAACTCAAGCTGCCACCGGGCACCACTATCGGTGCCGTGGTACGCGGGGATGAGGTACTGATCGCCCACGATCGCACCAAGATCCAGCAGGATGACCACGTGGTCATGTTCCTGGTGGACAAGAAGTACATCCCGGAAGTGGAGCGGCTGTTCCAGCCAAGCCCCTTCTTCCTGTAACGTCTTCATGCGCACAGGCTGTCAAACCAGACCCGGCTCAGCTCCCCCAAGGGGATGGTCCGGGTCTTTTGTTAATCAACGACCAGGTTATCGAACATGATCAAGCTGCGTCCCATTATCTTCACCCTCGGGCTGGTGCTCTCCAAGCTGGCGCTCTTCATGTGGCTGCCCACCTTGCTGGCACTGCTCACCGGGTCAGAGGGATTTGTCGAGTTTCTCAAGTCCGTGCTGATCACCCACGGCGCCGCCCTGCTCTGCCTCCACTACGGTCGCAAGGCGGAGTTTCATCTGGGGGTGCGGGAGATGTTCCTGCTCACCACCTCGGTCTGGGTGGTAGCCTGCGCCTTCGGCGCCCTGCCTTTTGTTTTCATCACCCACATCAACTTCACCGACGCCTACTTCGAGACCATGTCGGGGGTGACCACCACGGGCTCTACCGTGCTCTCCGGCCTCGACAACATGGCTCACAGCATCCTGTTGTGGCGTTCCATCCTGCAGTGGCTGGGCGGGGTCGGCTTTATCGTGATGGCGGTAGCCGTGCTGCCCTACCTCAACGTCGGCGGTATGAAGCTGTTCCAGACCGAGAGCTCGGACTGGTCGGACAAAAGCGCCCCGCGTGCCAAGACGGTCGCCAACAACATCGTTGTGGTCTATCTGGTGCTCTCCATGCTCTGCTTCATGGCCTACTGGGCCAGCGGCATGAACATGTTCGAGGCGATCAACCACGCCATGACCACTCTCAGTACCGGCGGCTACTCCACCTCCGATCAATCCATGTCCCACTTCTCCAACTCGGCACACTGGATTGGCACTCTATTCATGTTCCTCGGCGGCCTGCCCTTCCTGCTCTATGTGCAGAGCCTCAACCACAGGGACAACAGCCTGTTCAAGGATGCCCAGGTGCGCGGCTTCTTCTGGCTGGTGGTGTGGGTCACCGTCATCATGACCTTCTATCTGTGGGAGAGAGATCTGTTCGGCTTCTGGGATGCCCTGCGCATCAGCTGCTTCAACATCGTCTCGGTGCTCACCACCACCGGCTACGGCCTTGGTGACTTCGGCACCTGGGGGCCGCTCGCCAGCATCGTCTTCATCGTGCTGCTGGCTCTTGGGGCCTGTTCAGGCTCCACTGCGGGTGGTCTCAAGATCTTCCGGGTACAGGTGGCATTCGCCCTGTTCAGAAAGCAGATGCGCCAACTGATGCACCCTTCTGCTGTCTTCCCGCAGAAGTACAACGGCCGGACGGTCAATGACGCCATCATCCGCTCGATGATCTCCTTCGTACTGGCCTACTTCGCCATCATTCTGGTGATAGCCGCGCTGCTGGGCGCCATCGGGCTTGACCCCCTGACAGCCATATCCAGCTCCATCACCGCCGTCGCCAACGTCGGCCCGGGCATGGGCCCGGTGGTCGGCCCCAGCACCAACTTTGCCAGCCTGCCGGAATCGGCCAAATGGCTGCTGTCATTCGGCATGCTGCTGGGACGACTGGAGATCCTGACGGTCGCCGTGCTCTTCTTCCCCTCCTTCTGGCGCCAGTAACCCCTTACTGCAAGCCAGCAAAAAGCCGCAGCGTTCATCCGCTGCGGCTTTTTATCTCACCCATCCCCACGACCTTCGCTCAACGCTCATCAGCCCCATTACCGGATAGCCTGAACGAGCTCATCAGGATGGCCAGAGCGGATCACAAGCATAAAAAAACGGACCCAAACCAGAGGTTTGGGTCCGTTTATCAGTGAACCGTCAGCGGCCGCAAGGGCTGCCGAGACTCAGCACATAGCATTAACCACGGCCAGAGCGCTTGCGATCCAGCTCGGTCAGCAATTTCTTACGGATACGGATGTTCTTCGGAGTCACTTCTACCAGTTCGTCGTTATCGATGAACTCGAGAGCCTGTTCCAGAGTCATGCGGATCGGCGGAGTCAGCACTTGAGCTTCGTCGGTACCGGAGGCACGCATGTTGGTCAGCTGTTTGCCTTTCAGGCAGTTAACAGTCAGGTCGTTGGAACGGGAGTGAATACCGATCACCTGGCCTTCGTACACCTCGGTCGCGTGACCGATGAACAGACGACCACGGTCTTGCAGACCGAACAGGGCGTAAGTCAGTGCTTTACCGGTAGCGTTGGAGATCAGCACGCCGTTCTGACGCTCGCCGATGCTGCCACCCTTGTGCGGACCGTAGTGGTCGAAGGTGTGGTAGAGCAGACCGGTACCTGAGGTCATAGTCATGAACTCGGTCTGGAAGCCGATCAGGCCACGGCTCGGGATCATGAAGTCCAGACGGACACGACCCTTGCCATCCGGGGTCATGTTGGTCATTTCGCCCTTACGCAGACCCAGTTGCTCCATCACGGAACCCTGGTGCGCTTCTTCAACGTCCACAGTTACGGTTTCGAACGGCTCTTGCAGAACGCCATCAACGGTACGCAGGATTACTTCCGGACGGGACACAGCCAGTTCGTAACCTTCGCGACGCATGTTTTCGATCAGGATGGAGAGGTGCAGTTCACCACGACCGGATACACGGAACTTGTCCGGATCATCGGTCTCTTCCACGCGCAGGGCCACGTTGTGGACCAGCTCCTGGTTCAGACGCTCCAGAATGTTACGGGAGGTCACGAACTTGCCCTCTTTACCGGCGAACGGTGAGGTGTTGACCTGGAAGGTCATGTTCACGGTCGGCTCGTCAACGGAGAGCGGCGGCAGGGCTTCAACGGCACCGTTGTCACAGATGGTGTCGGAGATTTTCAGCTCGCCCAGACCGGTGATAGCGATGATGTCACCCGCTTGCGCGTCGGTAACTTCAGTACGGGACAGACCCAGGTAACCCAGCACCTGACCGACTTTACCGTTACGGGTCTTGCCGTCAGCACCAACGATGGTGACTTGCTGGTTGGTCTTGACGCGACCACGAGTGATACGGCCGATACCGATAACGCCCACGTAGGAGTTGTAGTCCAGCTGGGAGATCTGCATCTGGAAACCACCTTCGGCATCAGCCTTCGGCGCTTCAACGTTGTCAACGATAGCCTGGAACAGCGGTTCCATGTTCTCGGACTCGACGTCCTGATCCATGGTGGCCCAACCGTTCAGTGCAGAGGCGTAAACAACTTTGAAATCCAGCTGTTCATCAGTCGCGCCCAGGTTGTCGAACAGGTCGAATACCTGATCCATTACCCAGTCAGGACGAGCACCCGGACGGTCAACCTTGTTGATGACCACGATCGGCTTCAGACCCTGAGCGAACGCTTTCTGGGTCACGAAACGGGTTTGCGGCATCGGGCCGTCAACGGCGTCAACCAGCAGCAGCACGGAGTCAACCATGGACAGTACGCGCTCTACTTCACCACCGAAGTCGGCGTGACCCGGTGTATCAACGATGTTGATGCGGTAGTCATTCCAGCGGATCGCAGTGTTCTTGGCGAGAATGGTGATGCCACGTTCCCGTTCCAGATCATTGGAGTCCATGATCCGTTCCTGGCCTTCCGTGGAGCGGTCCAGGGTGCCGGACTGCTGCAGCAGCTTATCAACCAGAGTCGTTTTGCCGTGGTCAACGTGCGCAATAATCGCAATATTGCGTAAATTCTCTAACATTCTCGCCTCAATCACCGGGTAAAATTGGGCGCTAATTGTACTCTTGCCTTTGTGATCTGCCTAGCAGAATTGCAGTACATTCGCGCATAACAACAGATCTGGATCATAGACCTCTCTGACAAACCCTGCTTAGATGGGCGGTGACCGTATTTCGCGCACCATTACAGCGCACCAAAACGATCCACCATCGCACTAAATTGATGCAACGCGAGTCGAGATCGCCTGATTTTGGGGAGCCTCTTCAGCGAGATTGCCCTGAAATCAAGCTGTCACAAACTTGGCACGATACTGGCTTATGTGAATACGACGACGCATTCACCCAGAGAGTTTTAACACCGGAGGTTACTTAGCATGTCAGCCCAGAACGTTTTGGCCCTGATCCAGGAACACGAAGTCAAGTTTGTTGATCTGCGCTTTACCGACACCAAGGGTAAAGAGCAGCATGTATCCATCCCTGCTCACCAGGTTGATGAAGATTTCTTCGAAGACGGCAAGATGTTCGATGGTTCCTCCATCGGCGGCTGGAAGGGCATCAACGAATCCGACATGGTACTGATGCCGGACGCAGCCTCCGCCAAGCTGGACCCGTTCACCGAAGAGACCACCCTGAACATCGTTTGTGACGTGCTGGAGCCTGCCACCATGCAGGGCTACGACCGCGATCCGCGCTCCATCGCCAAGCGTGCAGAAGATTTCCTGAAGTCCAGCGGCATCGCTGACACCGTGCTGTTCGGGCCGGAGCCGGAATTCTTCATGTTCGACAACATTACTTTCTCCAACACCATGGGCCACAGCTTCGTGAAAATCGAATCTGAAGAAGCCGCATGGAACTCCGGCACTGCCTATGAGCATGGCAACAAGGGTCACCGTCCGTTCGTGAAAGGCGGTTACTTCCCAGTTGCACCGGTCGACTCTTCCCAGGATATCCGCGCCGCCATGTGTCTGGTGCTGGAAGAGATGGGCCAGGTCGTTGAAGCTCACCACCACGAAGTGGCCACTGCCGGTCAGAACGAGATCGCTACCCGCTTCAACACTCTTACGCTGAAAGCTGATGAAGTACAGGTACTGAAGTACGTGATCCACAACGTGGCCCACGCCTACAACAAGACCGTCACCTTCATGCCGAAACCCATGTTCGGTGACAACGGCTCCGGCATGCACTGCCACCAGTCTCTGGCCAAGAACGGCGTCAACCTGTTCGCTGGCGACCTGTATGGCGGTCTGTCAGAGATGGCGCTGCACTACATCGGCGGTATCATCAAGCACGCCAAGGCCATCAACGCCTTCGCCAACCCGACCACCAACTCCTACAAGCGTCTGGTTCCGGGTTATGAAGCACCGGTCATGCTGGCCTACTCTGCCCGCAACCGCTCTGCCTCCATCCGTATCCCGGTGGTACCGAGCCCGAAAGCCCGTCGTATCGAAGTGCGCTTCCCGGATCCGGCTGCCAACCCGTACCTGGCCTTCGCTGCCCAGCTGATGGCCGGTCTGGACGGTATCATCAACAAGATCCATCCGGGCGATGCCATGGACAAGAACTTGTATGACCTGCCGCCGGAAGAAGCCGCAGAAGTGCCGACCGTTGCCGGTTCTCTGGACGAAGCCCTGGCCGCTCTGGATGCTGACCGCGAGTTCCTGACCCGCGGCGGCGTGTTCAGCGATGACTTCATCAACTCCTATCTGGAACTGAAACAGCAGGATGTTGACCGTGTGCGCATGACCCCGCACCCGCTGGAGTTCGAACTGTACTACTCCGTCTAAGTCTCAGCAGACTGGCCGTTTAAATCTGGTCAGCTTGCTTAATCGTGACAAAACCCGCCATCTGGCGGGTTTTTTCTCTGATAGGATTAAGCAAAATACCGTCAAGGAGAGATGGATGAACAACAAGCATGGCATAGGGGTGCTCGGCCTCCTGTTGCTGACCTCGTTCGCTGCGGACGCGGCCAAGGTCTACTCCTGGGTCGATGGCAATGGCATCACCCACTACTCGGATGCGCCACCACCCGGCAAAAACGCCAAAGAGGTCGATCTGCGGGTCGCCCCGCTGCTGGGCAGCAGCGCGCCCAGATCGGTGCAGGTGGATAACTTCAACAGCCTGACTGGCGCCGATGCCAAGAAAGAGAAAGAGGCGGCCAAGCTGACCATCGAACTGCTTTCCCCGGAACAGGGCAGCACCCTGCGCGACAACACAGGCAATATCGTCTTTCAGGGCACCATCAGCCCCAAACCTCCGACCCAGTATGATGTGCGCCTGACCCTGGATGGCAAAGCCGCCCCCATCGTCAGCAACAGCCTCTCTGTCCGCGTCGAAAACGTCGATCGCGGCGCCCACGAGGCCCAGCTCGAACTGCTCGCCAAAGACGGTACGATCCTTGCTAAATCCAGTGCAGTCACCTTTTACCTGCATAGAGCGAGCGTGACGCCGGCTCCCAAACCCACCCCCAAAGCCGACTAGGGGTGATATAGCGCACCGATGCGGGTAAACTCTATGCACCATATCGGTGCATAACAGGTGTGTAGCACCGTTTTAGGGAGAAACCTGTGCCAACCCGCTCGGACAACGCCAAAACACTCTTGGATAATTTGCTGACCGCCGTGATCCTGATGGATGAGCGGCTCTGCATCCAGTTCGTCAACCCGGCGGCTGAACAGCTGCTCTCCCTCAGTGAACGCAGGCTGATCGGCATCGAACTGCCCCATCTGCTGGAACATATCTCCCTCGATTTGCAGCGGCTCAAGCAGTGCCTCGTGTCAGGGCAAGGCTTTACCGATAGCGAAGTGACTCTGGTGGTAGAGGGAGAACCGCGACTGGTGGAGCTGAGCGCCACCCCGATGGCCGACCACGAACAGCGTCTGCTGGTGGTGGAGCTGCGCAAGATCGACCAGCAGAAGAAGATCAGTCAGGAGCAGCAGCAACATGCCCAGCAGCTGGCGGCCAAGGAGCTGGTGCGCGGGCTGGCCCACGAAATCAAGAATCCCCTCGGCGGCCTGCGCGGCGCGGCCCAGCTGCTGCAAAAGGAGCTGCCGGACCCGGCGCTGCGCGAATATACCGGCATCATCATCGAACAGGCTGACAGGCTGCGGGTACTGGTCGATCGGCTGCTCGGTCCCCAGCGCCCCGGCCGTCACCAGATGCACAATGTCCATTCGGTGCTGGAGCAGGTACGCCGACTGGTGGAGCTGGAGCTACCACCGACGGTGCGCATCGAGCGGGATTACGACCCCAGCATCCCCGAATTCGAGATGGAGCCGGATCAGCTGCAGCAGGCGTTTCTCAACATAGTGCGCAATGCCGCCGAAGCACTCGGCGATCAGACCGGGCTTATCCGTATCAAGACCCGCACCGCGTTCCAGATCACCATCCACGGCCAGCGTTACCGGCTGGCAGCGGAGATCAAGATCATCGACAACGGCCCCGGCATTCCCGATGCCATTCGCGACACCCTGTTCTACCCGATGATCACCGGCAAGGAGGGGGGAACCGGGCTCGGCCTCTCCATCGCCCAGAACCTGATCGACCAGCACAAGGGGCGGATTGACTGCATCAGCTGGCCGGGTCACACCGAATTCACCATTTTTCTACCGCTTCGCAAGTAAGGGAACCCCATGACCGCCAAAGTGTGGATCGTCGATGACGACAGTTCTATCCGCTGGGTGCTGGAGCGCACTCTCGGCAGCGAAGGCTTCAACTGCGAGAGCTTTGCCGATGGCGAAGCCCTGCTGCACGCCCTTGAGCTGCGCTCGCCCGATGTCATCCTCTCCGATATCCGGATGCCCGGCATCGATGGTTTGAGCCTGCTGGAGCAGATCCATCGCCGTCAGGCCGATCTGCCCATCATCATCATGACCGCCCACTCGGACCTCGACAGCGCGGTCAACGCCTACCAGCGCGGCGCCTTCGAGTACCTGCCCAAGCCGTTCGACATCGACGAAGCGGTTACCCTGGTGCGCCGCGCCGAGAATCACCTCAAGGAGCAGCGCACCAAGCGCAAGTCTCGTCAGCAAGAGACCACCGCCACTCCCGAGATCATCGGTGAAGCACCGGCGATGCAGGAGGTGTTCCGCGCCATCGGCCGCCTGTCACGCTCCAGCATCTCGGTGCTGATCAACGGTCAGAGCGGTACCGGCAAGGAGCTGGTCGCCCACGCCCTGCACAAGCACAGCCCGCGCGCCCACAAAAACTTCATCGCCCTCAACATGGCTGCCATTCCGAAAGATCTCATCGAATCTGAGCTGTTCGGTCACGAGAAGGGGGCCTTCACCGGCGCCAACAACATCCGCCACGGCCGCTTCGAACAGGCCGACGGCGGCACCCTGTTTCTCGACGAGATCGGCGATATGCCGCTGGATGTGCAGACCCGACTGCTGCGGGTCTTGGCCGATGGCCAGTTCTACCGGGTCGGCGGCCACCAGCCGGTGCAGGTGGATGTACGGATCATCGCAGCCACCCACCAGAATCTGGAGAAACGGGTCGCCGATGGCGAGTTTCGGGAAGACCTGTTCCACCGTCTCAACGTCATCCGCATCCACATCCCCGCCCTCAAGGAGCGCCGTGAGGATATCCCCCAGCTGGCCCGTCACTTCCTGCTGCGCGCAGCCAAAGAGCTGAACGTCGAGGCCAAGAGCCTGCACCCCGATACCCAGGCCTATATCAGCCGCCTGCCCTGGCCGGGCAACGTGCGCCAGCTGGAGAACGTCTGCCGCTGGCTTACCGTGATGGCCTCGGGGCAAGAAGTGCTGGTCGGCGACCTGCCTGCCGAGCTGCTCACCCCCATCACCCACAACGCCGAACCGGGCCAACCGGCGTTGCCCGGTTGCTGGCAGCAACAGTTGCAAGAGTGGGTGGCCAGCAAGTTGGCGCTGGGAGAGACAGACATCCTGGCCGATGCCATGCCCCAGTTCGAGCGGATCATGCTGGAAACCGCGCTGGAACACACTCACGGCCACAAGCAGGAGGCGGCGCGCCTGCTCGGTTGGGGCCGCAACACCCTCACTCGCAAGCTGAAGGAACTCGATCTCTCCTGAGTCCCTGGGAAAAACGATTCCCATCACGCCCTGACAAATCACCGTCCGCCAGAACCCCGTTTAACCATAAACGGGGTATCTTTTTTGAAAGCCCCGCCTAGAATGGCAGGCTTTCAAACCTGACTCGACGAGGGCGTCCCCATGATTGACAGATCTATCCCCCTGACCGACCTGCACCGCCATCTGGACGGCAACATCCGCCCGCAAACCATCCTCGAGCTGGGTCGCCAACACAATATCCAGCTGCCCGCCTTTGAGCTGGAGGCGCTGCGCCCCCACGTACAGATCGTCGAAAACGAGCCGAGTCTGGTTGCCTTCCTGAAGAAACTGGACTGGGGTGTGGCCGTGCTGGCCGACTATGACACCTGCCGCCGAGTCGCCTACGAGAACGTGGAAGATCTGCTGCGCGCCGGTATCGACTATGCAGAGCTGCGCTTCAGCCCGGCCTATATGGCGATGGCCCACAAGCTGCACCCGCAGGGCGTGGTGGAAGCCATCATCGACGGCGTGGCCGCGGGCAGCCGTGACTTCGGCATCAAGACCAACCTAATCGGCATCATGAGCCGCACCTTCGGCACCGAGCAGTGCAATCAGGAGCTGGCCGCCTGTCTGGCCCACCGCGACAAGCTGGTCGCCATCGATCTGGCCGGTGACGAGCTGGGCTTCCCGGGGGAACTCTTTGTCGACCACTTCCGCAAGGTGCGCGATGCAGGCATGCGCGTCACCGTACACGCCGGTGAAGCCGCTGGCCCCGAGAGCATGTGGCAGGCCATTCGCGAGCTGGGCGCCGAGCGTATCGGCCACGGCGTCAAAGCGATTCAGGATCCGGCCCTGATGGCCTATCTGGCCGAGCACCGCATCGGCATCGAATCCTGCCTCACCTCCAACATCCAGACCACTACGGTAGCGAGCCTGACCGAGCACCCGATCCGCCAGTTCCTGGCCGCCGGTGTGCTGGCCTGCCTCAACACCGATGACCCGGCGGTGGAAGGGATCGACCTGCCGCACGAATATGAGGTGGCCGCTCCGGCCGCTGGCATGACCGCCAGCGAAATCCGCACTGCCCAGCAGAACGGCCTGACCCTGGCCTTCCTGAGCGATAGCGAGAAAGCCGAACTGAGCGCCCGCGCAGCCAGCCGCTGATCCACACCGGCAGTGCAAATAACAACGGCCCACTTCGGTGGGCCGTTTGCTTTGCGGATTTCTGATGATGGGTAAGCACTTGGCCAGCTGACAGATAGCAAAAGGCCCAAACCGGGTTTGGGCCTTGGCTGATGACGGTGCAGGTAAAAACTACTCCTGCTCCTTGTCACGCTCCAGTGCCCGCTCCACCAGCGGCTCTGGCAGGCTCTTGGTCACCTCCACCCCCAGCTCGCGGAAACGCTCGACCTGGGCAATCAGGTTGCCACGGCCGTTGACCAGCCGTCCCATTGCCTTATCGTAGCTCTCCTGCGCCTTGTGCAGGCTGCCGCCCATCTGCTGCATCTCCTCCACAAACAGCCGCAGCTTCTCGTAGAGGCGACCGGCCCGCTCGGCAATCTGGCGGGCATTCTGGTTCTGCCGCTCGTAACGCCACAGGTTCTCGATGGTGCGCAGCGCCACCATCAAGTTGGTGGGGCTCACCAGCAGGATGTTGTTGTCGAGACCGTAACGTACCAGCGAGGGATCGGCCTCCATCGCGGTAAGGAAGGCGGGCTCTACCGCCACGAACATCAGCACATAGTCGAGGGTGCGCACACCGGGCAGCTGCTGGTAATCCTTGCGGCCCAGCTCGCGGATATGGTTGCGCACCGAGGCGACGTGCTCCTTGAGCGCCACCGCCTTCTCCAGCTCGTCCTCGGCGTTGTACCAGCGCTCGTAGGCGGTCAGCGACACCTTGGCGTCGATGATGATGTCTTTTTCCTGCGGCAGGTGGACGATCACGTCGGGCTGGTAGCGCTTGCCCTTCTCCACCTCGATATTGACCTGGGTGTGGTACTCGTGGCCCTCGCGCAGACCGCACTCACTGAGGATCCGTGCCAGCACCACTTCCCCCCAGTTGCCCTGCTGCTTGCTATCGCCCTTGAGGGCGCGGGTCAACGCCGCCGCCTCTTCGGTCATGCGGGCATTGAGCTCGGCAAGGCGCTCCAGCTCGAACTTGAGACTGTGGCGCTGGGCCGTCTCCTGCGCGTGAGTCTCCCCTACCTGGCGGCGGAAACCCTCCAGCTGCTCCTTGAGCGGAGTGAGCAGCAGATCGAGGCTGTTCTGGTTGAGTTCACGGAAGTTGCCGGAGTTTTGCTCGAAGATTCGGTTGGCAAGGTTCTCGAACTGCTGGCTGAGGCGCTGCTCCGCCTCCTGTTGCAGTTGCAGCTTCTCGGCGGCGGCCAACCGCTCGCTGCGCAGGGTCGCTTCCGCATCCTTCAGACGGGCGGTGAGTTTGATCAGCAGGGTCTGCTGCTGATCCAGCTTCTGCTGCCCCTGTTGCCGCTCATCCTGCAGCTCATCAAAGCGTTCCTGCAGCGCCTGATAACGCTCCTGTGCCAGCAGCAGCTCCTGAGCCTGTGCCGTGCTGCTGCGCCGGCCAATCAGCCAGCCTGTTCCGAGTGCCAGCAGGGCGGCTGGCAGCAGGATGACCCAGAGCCCGGGCTCGATCATTTACGGCTC
Organism: Aeromonas sp. Lyrl_2; assembly: GCF_051948815.1. Lineage (NCBI taxonomy): Bacteria > Pseudomonadati > Pseudomonadota > Gammaproteobacteria > Aeromonadales > Aeromonadaceae > Aeromonas > Aeromonas sp. Lyrl_2. The sequence continues at coordinate 71,105 of NZ_JAYJLJ010000008.1, read as the reverse complement.
CGCTGGCGCAGGAAGAGTTCGAGATAGCGGTTGGCCAGCAGCCAGAGCAGCACGTAGATGAGGTAGGCGGCGAGCACCACCCACTTGTGGCTGTTGACCCCAGTATCGAGCTCGACGAACTCGATGCCCTTGATGCGGCAGTAGCCCCACATCAGCAGGGGAAAGATATAGAGCAGGGACGAACGCCAGAGAAATAACCACATATGTTTTCATTCAACCACGGAAAATAGACCCGCCTAGCTTACACAAGGGCAACAGCCCTTGCGATCCTGACGGCTGCTATTCTCTGGCCTGCCCTCGCAAACTTCGATAAAATTAACCCCTAATAGGTATCAGGGGTGGGCATGACTCATTATTTCCTCCGTTGGCTGACACAAGGTTGGCAAGCTTCGCGCAAACCCGCGGTGGTTTGCCATGAAGCGCGCCCGCCGTGGGCGATCGAGGAGTCCCAGTACCTCACCCTCTGCACCCGCTGTGGCGAATGTTTCAAGGCCTGCCCGCGCGGTCTGCTCAAACCGGCCACGCAGGAGGAGTACGAGGGGAGCCCGATTGCCGGCACCCCGGTGCTCGATCTCGCCTGCGGCCAGTGCAGCTATTGCGGCAGCTGCGCCAGAGCCTGTCCGACCGGAGCTCTCGACTTGCAACTGGGCCGTCAGGTGCAGACCCGGGTCCAGATTGAAGAGAGCTGTCAGGCCCGTCAGGGCTTCTACTGCCTGCTTTGTGAAGATGCCTGCCCTCAGCAGGCAATCAAGGCCACAGCCGATGGCATCAACGTCAATATGGATGCCTGCAATGGCTGCGGAGCCTGCGGCCTCGCCTGTCTGCACGGCGCCATCACCCTGATCCGCCAGCCGGGTAATCGCTGACAAGCAAAAGGGGCCATCAGGCCCCTTTCACATCTTGTTCAATATTCCGCGCCCTGTCAGGCCATGGTCACAATAGTCTCTTGCTCGATACCCAGCAGGTGGCAGAGACGATTGGGATCGCGCACCGCATCAGCCAGAGTGTACTCACCCAGCACTTCGAGGAAGGCGTTCATGGCGCGGCGCAGAATGCCCTGAATACGGCAGCCACCGGAGAGACGGCAGTTCTCGCGCTTGCAATCGACCGGACAGAGCACATGCTCCATGTCCATCACCACATCCCGCAAATTGATGGAGACCGCCGAGCGACCGAGGCGGATGCCACCATGCTTGCCGCGTACCGTCTCAATGTACCCCTTGATGCCAAGCTGGTGCACAATTTTGACCACGTGGTTGCGAGAGATGCCGAAGGTATCGGCCACTTCGGTAATGGTCGACAGACGATCCCCCGGCTGAACCGCCAGGAAGGTCAGGGTACGCAGGGCGTAGTCGGTAAATCGTGTCAGTTGCATGGTCGCACTTGCCTCTTACTACAAGCCAGGAATCAGGACGACAACATTGAGCTAAGAGGCAGGAGACAACCGGTTCGCCTCTGTTTGCCAATTGGTTCGCCAGAGGGGGCCTGTCTCTTAATCTGAGTTGCGGAGTGACAGGTTAAGAGCAGCACAACCGGGTGTCGATGAAGATGCACATAAATCGACACTTTCTTTGATTGATCGCAAACTTGCCGGGTTAGCCCGGCGTTTGCCCGCTTTATGGCGGGTAAATCTCCCGAATAGTCCCCCTCACCAAGCCTCTTCGACCAGCAGCCAGATGGCCCGCGAACCGCCCCTCAATCGACCGTCAAGGAGGTGGTTCAGTGGGGTTGTTTCAGCCAGTTTTTCAGCGCGATCGAGGGGATGGAACTCTCGGAGGCGACGGCAAACGCCCCCCAGTCCACCGCGCACTGTAGCGCATCCTTGATCGCCATGCCCCGCGCCAGACCATGGATCAATCCGCCAGCGAAGGCATCCCCTGCCCCCGTGGTATCGACCACAGATACTGGCCGGGCGGCGACCCGGATCTGCTCATCGCCGTGAATGGCCACTGCGCCCGCCTTTCCTTCGGTCAGCACCAGCCATTCGAGCTGCTCCCCCGCCAGCTGACGGGCATGTTGCCAAGGGTCGCTCACCTCGCCGAGATCGGAGCGGGAGGCCACCAGCACGTGGCAGGGACGGCGCGCTTGGCCGCCCTTGGGATACTGGGCTACCACGAAGCTCTTGCCGAGCATCTGGCGCATGTAACTGATGATGGCGGTGCCGGGATAGTTCACATAGAGGCAATCCACCCCCTCCAGCGGCAGATCGCCGGGCAGATCGGGACGCCGCGGGCGGCGCAGTATGGTGCGCTCGCCGGTGGAGTCCACCAGAATGAGCAGCTCGCCAGTCTCGCCGCCGAAGCGCTCGACATGGCTGCAATCCAGCCCGTAACCGGCCGCCTGCTCCAGCAGCCAGTCGCCGGTCTCGTCCAGCCCGATGCGGGAGGCAATGGTCACCTCGTGACCTGCCCACACCAGCCCGATGCCGGTATTGGCGGCGCCACCGCCGAGCCTGCGCCCCTGATCCACATATTGCAGCCGGGCCCCCGCCACCAGCGGTTCGGAGAGGGAGAGCACATGATCACAGTTGAGATTGGCAAGCAGCAGAATGCGGGACATAGAGACCTCGGACGATGGAGATAGCCCAAAAGAGACAGGCTGAACCCCGAGTAGAGCCCAGCCTGACAGAAGAGACAACCGGCAGCGATCGGGAATCCGATCGGGATCAATAGATGGGCAGTTCCACCCCGGCCAGCAGCTCGTCGATGCGCGCCTGACTCGGCTGCTGCATCACGCTCTGAATCACCTCTTTGGTGAGGTGGGGTGAGAAGGAGCTGATGAAGTCATACATGTAGTTCTGCAGCAAGATGCTCTTGCTGAAACAGATCTGCGCCGGGCAGGGTTTGAACAGGTGCTCCAGATTGATGGAGACCAGCCCGGGGCTGTCGGTGTCGTTAGCCACCAGCGAGGAGATGATGCCGATGCCAAAGCCCAGCTCCACGTAGCGCTTGATCACCCCGGCGTCCATCACCGTCATGTAGTAGCTCGGGGTGAGACCGGCGGCATGGAACACCTCGTCCTGCACCTGACGGCCAGTGGCGCCACTCTCGTAGCTGAGGATCGGGTAGTGGCAGAGCTGCTCCAGGGTCGGCTTCTTCACCTTGGCCAACGGGTGATCCTGCGGCACCACCAGCGAGAGGGTCCAGAGGTAGGCGGGCAGCGCAATCAGCTCCTTGTCGAAGCCAATCTCGTGGGCAACGATGGAGAAATCGGAGTAACCCTTGCTGATCTGCTCCTTGCTCGCCGACATCACCGGATGGAGGTGGAACGAGATCTTGGGATACTTCTTGGTGAAGTAGGTGACCGACTTGGGCAGCAGGTAGCGGGCGATGGTGTGGGTGGTGTGAATATTGAGGGTGCCCACGGTCGGGTCCAGATACTCGCGGGAGATCGCCTTGATTTTGCTCTCGATATTGAGCATCGCCTCGGCACACTTGATGATCTCTTCCCCCACCGGCGTAATGCGGTGCAGGTGCTTGCCACGGCGCTCGAAAATCCGCACCCCCAGCTCGCTCTCCAGCAGGCCAATCTGTTTGCTGACCCCCGGCTGGCTGGTGAAGAGCGCATCGGAAGCCACGGACACATTGAGGTTGTGGTCCCGGATCGCGATCAAATACTTCAATTGCTGTAGTTTCAAGGCGTCACACTCTCACACTGGTTTGGCTCAGACAGGTTTGGCTCAGGCAGGGACGGCAATCAAGCCAGACAAACAGGCCGCCACATGGGCGGCCAGTGTACCATCCGATCCCGACATCTCAGCGCTTGATCCTTCATTTTGCTACAAAATCTAGCATCCGAAGGGGTGGCTGACAAACCGGGTTCAGGCCGCACCAGCCCGCAGCGGCAGGATCCCCAGAAACTGCAGCAGCCACTGCATCATGGTCGCCGAATCCACCTCTCCCTCCAGCGAGGAGAGGCTGCTCTGGTAGCGCTCGTCGGGCAACAGGCCACGGCGCCGCTCGATCAGCGCCCGGTTGTACTCCACCGAGAACTCCGGATGCCCCTGAATGGCGACGATGTGATCACCCTGCAAAAACATGAAGTTGGGACAAAAATCGTTGCCCGCCAGTCGGGTCGCCCCCGGCGGCAGCAGGGCCACCTGATCCTGATGACTGGCCAGAATGCGGATCTGATCCCGCGACGGCGCCATCCAGGGCTCATCTGCCAACATGGGATGTACCGACACTCCCAGTCCCCACCCCTTGGTAGACTTCACCACCTCGCCACCCAGCGCCTGGGCGATCACCTGATGACCGAAGCAGACACCTGCCAGCTTGACGTCAGCATCGTGCGCCTGGCGGATCCACGCCCGCAGTGCCTGAATCCAGGGGATATCGCTGTAAGCATCGTGGCGCGAGCCGGTGATGAGCCAAGCATCGCACTCGTGCAGATCCTCCGGCAGTTCTCCATCGAGAGCCGACCAGACCCGAAATTCCAGTTCGGGGGCCAGGGCCGCAAAGCCCCTGATAAACATCTCGGAGTAAACGGGGCCAAAACGATCCGCCAGATCGGGATCGAGCCGGTCACAATCGAGAATTCCCAATCGCATCTGTTGTTCCTTTACAGAGTTCGCCCCCGCCAATCAACGACCGGCGGGGGCAAGAGGTTGGGCCATGAACACGCGCCAGCGCGTCACTTCATGGTCGGCATGGAGAACTCGGCACCACTGCGCAGGCTCTGGGGCCAGCGCGCCGTCACCGTCTTCATCCGGGTATAAAAGCGAACCCCGTCCGGCCCGTGCATGTTGAGCGGCCCGAAGATGGAGCGCTTCCAGCCGCCAAAGCTGTGAAACGCCATCGGCACCGGAATGGGAACGTTCACCCCTACCATACCGACCTGCACCCGCGCCGTGAAGTCCCGCGCGGTGTCGCCGTCGCAGGTAAAGATGGCGGTGCCGTTGCCGTACTCGTGCTCGTTGATGAGGCGCAGCGCCGTCTCGTAGTCAGGCACCCGTACGATGGAGAGCACAGGGCCGAAGATCTCCTCGCGATAGATGCGCATCTCGGGGGTCACCTGGTCAAACAGGCAGCCCCCGATAAAGTAACCCTCGTCGTGGATCAGCGTGCGACCATCGACCCGCAGCGCGGCCCCTTCAGCCACCCCCTGATCAACGTAGCCGCGCACCTTGGCCAGATGCTCCTTGCTGATGAGCGGCCCCATTTCGTTCTCCGGGCTCTGGCCCAGCCCCGGGCCCACCCGCAGTTTTTCCACCAGCGGCGTCAGCTTGGCCACCAGCGCATCGGCGGTCTCGTCACCCACCACCACGGCCAACGAAATGGCCATGCAGCGCTCACCCGCCGCCCCATAAGCAGCCCCCATCAGGGCGGAAACCGCCTGCTCGAGGTCCGCATCCGGCATCACCACCATGTGGTTCTTGGCGCCACCCAACGCCTGCACGCGCTTGCCGTGGGCCGAGGCGGTGGCATAGATGTACTGGGCGATGGGGGTGGAACCGACAAATGACACGGCACCTACTCGCGGGTCAGTCAGCAGCACATCCACCACCTCCTTGTCACCGTTCACCACGTTGAGCACGCCATCCGGCAGACCTGCCTCCTTGAGCAGCTCGGCCATCCGCAACGAGAGGGAGGGATCCTTCTCGGAGGGCTTGAGAATAAAGGTGTTGCCGCAGGCGATGGCGACCGGGAACATCCAGAGCGGCACCATGGCCGGGAAGTTGAACGGCGTGATACCGGCGCAGACCCCCACCGGCTGCATCATGGAGTAGCTGTCTACCCCGCGGCCGACGTTGAGGGAGTGCTCCCCCTTGAGCAGATGGGGAATGCCGCAGGCAAACTCCACCACCTCCAGCCCGCGGGTCAGCTCACCCTGCGCATCGGAGAAGACCTTGCCATGCTCGCGACTGATGAGCTGAGCCAGCTCGTCCCTGTGCTGCTCCATCAACTCCTTGAAGCGGAAAAAGACCCGGGCCCGCACCAGCGGCGGGGTTTGTGACCAGTCGGCAAAGGCGCGCTCGGCGATGGCGATCGCCTCCTGACACTCGGCGGCGCTGGACAGCCCCACACTCCCCTGCTGCTTGCCACAAGCGGGATTGAAGATGGCCCCCTGGCGCTCACTGCGACTCTCCTGCAGCTGGCCGTTGATGAAGTTGCTGACCCTGTATGTCATGTATCCTCCGTGATCACTGATACGGTAAATGCGCTGAGCAAATCAACGCAAGGCCCCGCCAGTGCGGGGCCATCAAATGGGTTAAGGTTGTGCCTGCAGGGCATCCTGCAGCAGGGTGAAGAGATCGTCGATCTGGCTGCGCTCGATGATGAGGGGCGGCGACAGGGCGATGATGTCGCCGGTCACCCGGATCAATGCCCCCTTCTCGAAGCAGCGGACAAACACCTCGTAGGCGCGCTTGCCCGGCGCATCCGGCATGGACTCCAGCTCGATACCCGCCACCAGCCCGTAGTTGCGCACATCCTTCACATGCTTGCAGCCCTTCAGCGAATGGGCAGCCTCCTCCCAGTAGCCCGCCAGATCGGCGGCGCGGCTGAGCAGGTTCTCGTTGCGATAGATCTCGAGGGTCGCCAGACCCGCAGCCGCAGCCACCGGATGGCCGGAGTAGGTGTAGCCGTGGAACAGCTCGATAGCCCCCTTGCCTGCCGCCATCATGTCGTCATAAATGTGCTTCTGCACCAGCACCGCCCCCATGGGGATGGCGCCGTTGGTGAGCCCCTTGGCGCAGGTGATCATGTCGGGAATGACATCGAACTCCTGCGCGGCGAAGGGGGAACCGAGGCGGCCGAAACCGGTGATCACCTCGTCAAAAATCAGCAGGATGCCATGCTTGGTACAGATCTCCCGCAGCCGCTTGAGGTAGCCTTTGGGGGGCATCAGCACGCCGGTACTGCCAGCGATGGGCTCGACGATCACCGCCGCGATATTGCTGGCATCGTGCAGAAAGACGATCTTCTCCAGCTCGTTGGCCAGCGCCACATCCTCCTCGGGCAGCCCTTTGGTGAAGGCGTTTTTGGCGATGTTGAGGGTATGGGGCAGATGATCCACCCCGATCAGCAGGGAGCCGAACCACTTGCGGTTACCGGGAATGCCCCCCACCGAGATACCGCCAAAGCCGACCCCGTGATAGCCACGCTCGCGACCAATCAGCCGGGTGCGGGTGCCCTGACCGCGAGCCCGCTGCCAGGCCAGCGCAATCTTGAGCGCGGTATCGACCGACTCGGAACCCGAGTTGGTATAGAAAACGTGGCCAAACCCCTTGGGGGCGATCTCCACTAGCCGGTTGGCCAGCTCAAACGGCAGGGGGTGGCCCATCTGGAATGTGGGGGCAAAATCGAGGTGGGAAATCTGCTGGGAGACCGCCTCGGCAATCTCGCGCCGACCATGGCCCGCGTTGCAACACCAGAGTCCGGCTGTGCCATCCAGTATCTTGCGGCCATCCTCTGAGTGATAATACATCCCCTCTGCCGACTTCAGGATACGCGGCGCCGCCTTGAACTGCTGGTTGGCGGTGAACGGCATCCAGAACGCGGACATGTCGGAGGGCGTATTGATGTCGCTGATCGGTTTCATGGTCACCTCATCCTTAAGGTGTTTAGCAACTGTCGGCCAATGCCTATTAAATTAAACACCTGAATCCATAAAAAAGGGCCCGTTATCGCCCTGTCTAGTGCCACCCCTAGCTAGACGCATCAGCAGAGTGGTATAAGATATTTAACACAATTTTAATAATAGTAAACAGTCAAGGAGTGTCTATAGATGGATATCGGTCACCGCCTCAAGGCGGTTCGCACCAAGGCAGCCCTCTCCCAGCGCGAGCTGGCCAAGCGCTCCGGTGTGACCAACGGATTTATCTCCCAGATCGAGAAAAATCAGGTGAGCCCCTCTGTCGCCTCCCTGCGCAAGGTGCTGGAAGGCATCCCCATGTCGCTGGCCAGCTTCTTCACTGAAGAGACCGAAATGGGCACCGAAGTGATCTTCCGCGCCGCCGATATGCCGGATCTCGGCACCCATCCCATCAGCTACCGGCTGGTTGGGCACAGCCGCGCCAACCGCGCCATCGGCATGTTGCAGGAGGTGCTGCCACCGGGCGCCGACACCGGCGACGACATGCTGAGCCACGAGGGTGAAGAGTGCGGCATCGTCATCAAGGGCGAGGTTGAAGTGACCGTGGGCGAGCAGATCTACCTGCTGGGCGCCGGGGATGGCTACTACTTCGACAGCCGCACCCCCCACCGTTTTCGCAATAGTGGCGAACAGGAGTGCGTGCTGATTTCGGCCAACACCCCCGCCAGTTTCTGACATTCAGACGCGCATCGGCAGGGGAGCAATGTTTAATGAATTGTTACAAGATGGATTTACAAGCGGCAAGATGTTTAGCATATTGATACGCGGAAACTGACTTTTGCCGGTTCAAGGAGTGAACATGAGTGACCTGACCCTGGCCCAGTGGCAACACAAGGCCGCCCATCTGACCCTGCCCTCGCAAGCCTTTATCAACGGCAGCTATCGGGATGCCGTCAATGGCGCCACCTTCGATTGCATCAACCCGGCCAACGGCAAGCTGCTGACCAAGGTGGCAGCCTGCGATGCCGCCGATGCCGAACTGGCGGTACAGGCTGCGCGTGACGCCTTCAACGACAAGCGTTGGAGCGGCCTGCCGCCGAAACAGCGCAAACAGATCATGCTGCGCTTCGCCGAGCTGATGCGCCTCAACAAGGTTGAGCTGGCGCTGCTGGAGTCGCTGGATATGGGCAAACCCATCGGCGATGCCATGGGCTATGACGCCCCCGCCGCCGCCAACTGCATCGCCTGGAACGCCGAAGCCATCGACAAGATTTACGATCAGGTCGCCCCGGTGGAGGAATCCGCCCTGGCACTGGTGACCCGCGAAGCGCTCGGGGTGGTCGCCGCCATCGTGCCATGGAACTTCCCGCTGGTGATGGCCTGCTGGAAGCTGGGCCCGGCGCTCGCTACCGGCAACTCGGTCATTCTCAAGCCTTCCGAAAAATCCCCCCTGACCGCCCTGCGCATCGCAGGTCTGGCCAAGGAGGCGGGTATTCCTGACGGCGTGTTCAACGTGCTGCCGGGCTTCGGTCACACCGTGGGCGAGGCGCTGGCCATGCATATGGATGTGGACTGCATCACCTTCACCGGCTCCACCAAGATCGGTAAACATCTGGTGGAGTGCTCCGGCAAGTCCAACCTCAAGCGCGCCTTTATGGAGTGCGGCGGCAAGAGCCCCAACATCATACTGGCCGACGCACCGGATCTGGACGCCGCGGCCAAGAGCGCCGCTGGCGCCATCTTCTATAACCAGGGCGAGGTGTGCACCGCAGCCTCCCGCCTGCTGGTGCAAAACAGCATCAAGCCGCAATTTATGGAGCGACTGCTGGCCCATGCCCGCGAGTGGATCTCGGCCAACCCGCTCGACCCTGCGACCCGTATCGGCGCCATAGTGGATCACATCCAGATGGAGCAGGTGCTGCGCTATATCGAGATTGGCAAGCAGGAGGGGGCCAAACTGCTGCTGGGCGGCAACCGCACCAATATGGAGAGTGGTGGCTTCTATATCGAACCCACCATTTTCGACGACGTGACCCCGCAGATGCGCATCTTCCGCGAGGAGATCTTCGGCCCTGTGCTGGCGGTGACCGGCTTCGATACGCTGGAAGAGGCCATTGCGCTGGGTAACGACACCGACTACGGCCTGGCCGCGGCGATCTGGACGGCGGATCTCAACAAGGCGGTGAAAGGCTCCCGCGCCCTGCGCGCCGGTACCGTGTTCGTCAACAACTGGGACGGTGGCGACATGACCATGCCGTTTGGCGGCTTCAAACAGTCCGGCAACGGTCGCGACAAGTCACTTCATGCGCTGGAGAAGTACACCGAGCTGAAAAGCACCTGGATTCAGCTGGAATAACACGACAAAGCAGCACTATCGGATCAAAAAGGGGGGAGAAATCCCCCTTTTGCATTTTTGGCCTTCCATCACCGGGCTCAATCCTTATAATGATAAAAAAGCCAACATGTTAAATATAAAGACAAAAATGCTATTTTTTCTGGGAAGCGTACTTTTTCTGGTGATCGGTTTGCCCCTGCTGTTCTTCGTGCTGGGGCACGGCGAGGCCTACGTGACCTGGGGCCCCTGGATCTCCGCCATCGCCCTGATGTTGTGGCTGTTGATGGACGTCGACAAGATCCGCCGCGGTAAGGGCTGACCGGCCAGTCACCCTCCTCCTATCCCTCAAACTTTGTTTATTCGCTTCTTTCCCCGCAAAAGGATCGCTACACTGATTTTTTGCGATGTTTTCCCGCATCCAACGCTTCAGTAAAGGTCATCCGCATGCCGCAACAGATCCAGCGTCAGGGCGTCATCTACGCCCTGTGCGCCTATACCCTTTGGGGCATAGCCCCCATCTATTTCAAGACCATCTCTGCCGTCCCGGCCGCCGAAATCCTGACCCACCGGATGATCTGGTCCTGCGTGCTGCTGATGGTACTCACCCTGGCAGGGCGCCAGTGGCACAAGGTGCAGGCGGTGCTGCGCCAGCCAAAAGTGTTGCTCACCCTGGCATTTACCTCGGTCACCGTCGGCGGCAACTGGCTGCTGTTCATCTGGGCCATCAACAACGGCCATATGCTGGATGCCAGCCTCGGCTACTACATCAACCCGCTGTTCAACGTACTGTTGGGAATGGTGTTTCTGAGCGAGAAACTGCGCCGCCTGCAGTGGTGGGCGGTGGCGCTGGCCTTTGCCGGGGTGGCGATCCAGCTTATCGCCTTTGGCTCCTTGCCCTGGATTGCGCTGGTGCTGGCATCGAGTTTTGCCATCTATGGACTGGTGCGCAAAAAACTGGCACTCGATGCTCTCACCGGTCTGCTGATCGAAACCATGATCATGCTGCCGCCTGCGGCCATCTATCTGTGGGGCTTTGCCGACAGCCCCACCAGCCATCTCACCCAGAACGACTGGCACCTCAACCTGCTGCTGATCGCCGCAGGCGCCGTCACCACGGCCCCCCTGCTCTGCTTCACCGCCGCCGCGACACGGCTCAAGCTCTCCACCCTGGGCTTCTTCCAGTACATAGGCCCCAGCCTGATGTTCATCCTCGCCGTCACCCTCTATGGGGAAGCACTGGCGATGGACAAACTGCTCACCTTTGCCTGCATCTGGAGCGCGCTGGTGCTGTTCAGTCTGGATGGGCTGCGCAGCGGCAAAGCCGCGCCAAGCCGGACCTGACACCGCCTCACCACCATCGACCCCGGCTCATCAGCCGGGGTTCTTTTTCGTGCCACCGGCGGTTTTCAGACTGCTAATCCCCCTTCTCCAGAGCCGACTGACCATCAACAGACCACACCCGAGTCTCACTATCCCGCCAGAGAGCTATGCTATCCATGAACGGAGCCGAATGGAGGCAACATGCTCAAGCACATTCACGACAGATCCCTGCTTTTTGGTCAGGTTCTGGGGATCATGGTCATTATCACACTGATCTCCATCAGCTTTTTCGGGCTTTACTCGGTCCGGAGCGCAGCCGATCAGATGGGAGAGGGGAAGGATGTGGTAGCCGATATTCTGCCGCCGCCTCTCTACCTCATCGAATCCCAGTTGCAGGTCTACACCCTGCTCCATGCCAAACCGGAGGAGCGGGAGGCCCTGCTGCAAACCCTCGCCCGACTGCAGCAAGAGTTCGAGAGCCGTAACCGTTTCTGGCAAGAGAGCAGCCTGAACGAGCCCCTCAGGGAGCTGCTGCTGGGGGAGCAAAAAGTGCAGGGGGAGCTGTTCTGGCAGTTGCTCAACGACAAGTTTGTCCCCGCCATCAAGGCGGGGGATCTGGCGCAGGCGGGCGCGATTGCGGCGCGCCTGCACACCCTCTATAACGCCCACCGGCTAGGGGTGGACGCCACCGTCATCCGCGGTAACGAGTATGCCGCCGAGCAAATGGCCCATCTCGCCAACACCACTCGACTCTGCTACGGCCTGCTGTTGTGCGCTGCACTGCTGGGGGCCGGGCTCATCTTCTGGCTGGGACGCCCCACCCAACAGCGACTGCTGGCCGCAGGCAAGGCGACCGCCGCCATCGCCGAAGGGGAGTTGAACCGCCCCATGCCGGAGCCGGGCCTTGATGCCATCGGCGAGCTGATCCGCCAGATCGGGGCAATGCGTGACCAGCTGGCAACCCTGGTGGAGTCACTGCAGCGCAGCGCCAGTACGCTGGATGATCGCGCCACCAGCCTGACCGCCATGGCACAACGGCACACCGATGACAGTCAGGCTCAGGTCGGGGCAGCCCACCATATCGAACAGGCCATTGAACAGCTCACCCACTCCATTGAACAGGCGGGTAGCCAGCTGCATCAGGTGGGGGAGCAAACCCTGCAGTCAGCAGAGCGGGCACAAGAGGCGACACTCGCCATCCACACCGTGGAACAGGTGATCGGGGAGCAAGTCACGGGAGTGAAGCAGGTCTCCCATACCATTTCGGATCTGGCTGGCCTCTCGCAGCAGATTGCCGGGCTGGCGGGCGCCATTCACGATATTGCGGAGCAGACCAATATGCTGGCGCTGAACGCCGCCATTGAAGCGGCGCGGGCAGGTGAACAGGGACGCGGTTTTGCCGTGGTGGCCGATGAAGTGCGCTCGCTGGCGACCCGCACCGGCAGCGCCACCACCGAGATCAACACCATCATCGGCAAGATCCAGGATGTCAGCCTGCGCGCCGCCAGCGAGATGGATACCGAGCTGGCCCGGGTCGAACAGGCGGTCACTCACACGATGACAGCGCGCCAGAGCGTCGCCCGGATCGCGCAGAGCTGCGAGGAGATCAACCAGCGCATCACTCAGGTCGATCAGTTGATGAGCGATGAGACCCGGCTGGTACAAGGGATCCACCATCAGGTCGGCGAGATGTCGCGGTTGGCGGCCGAGGCCAACCAAAGCGCCAGTCAGGCCGCCGAAGAGGCGACCATGGTCGCCCAACACGCCCGCATCCTGACCAGGCAGACTCACCACTTCCATCTCGACACCACCCGCCATTGATCTCCGGCGCTGACGGGTGTCAGCGCCCCCCTTTTTCTCTGCATTGACTAAATGGGTAGCATTGGACTCCACGAGGGAATAGGATCCGCCCCTCTGAAAACCAACTTCAAGGATCAACAGACATGAATCGAAAATGGTCGCTCCCCATCGTGGCAATCGCGGGGGGAGCGTTACTCTGGCTTGGCAACACCTTTGGTATGAAATGGGCTCTGATGGCCTTGATCGGATTCGGCTTCGGCTTCACCCTCTCCTTCAGCCGCTTCGGCATCGTCTTCGGTTGGCGCGAAATGCTGACCAAGCGCAACAGCTACTATGTGCGGGTTCACCTGCTCACCATCGCCATCGAAATTCTGCTGTTCACCACCTTCCTCTCTTTTAGCCACGCCCTGTTTGGCGATGCCATGGTAGGTAACGTGATGGCTATCGGCATTCCCTTCATCGTCGGTGCCTTCCTGTTCGGCATCGGCATGCAGCTGGCAGGCGTCTGTGCCACCGGCACTCTTTACTGCTGCGGCGAGGGACAACCCCGCTTCTGGCTGGTGCTGATCTGCTACGGCATCGGCACCCTCATCAGCAACCAGTTCCGCCCCGAACTGGAGGCTACCTTCTCCAGCCATGTGGTGCTGGCCAAGGATTTGACCGGCAATATCTGGAGCGGCATGCTGCTCAATCTGGCGCTGGTCGCTGCGCTGTTCCTGCTGTTTCGCAACAGCGAACTCAAGCGCACCGGGGAGCTCAAGCCCCTCTTCAGCGGTGGCAACCTGTTCTGGCGCGATGGCCGCTTCACCGTGCTGACCGGCGGCATCATCATAGCTCTGCTCAACTCGTCCGTGGTCGCTCTGCACGGCTCGGCCTGGACCATCACAGGCGCCGTCTATGACATGGCGCTGCGCGGTGCCTCCCTGTTTGGCCTGTTCGAGGGGAACCCCAAGCTGGCCCAGCCACTCTTTATCAACCCCATGGTCGGCATGTTCTGGCTCGGTATTCTGGGGGCAATGCTGGCGCGCAGCCTGAGCGGTGGCGGCAACTTCACCCCGATGCGGATCGGCAACAGTCTGGCCTCCATCATCGGCGGCCTGCTGATGGGGATGGGCGCCATGTACGCCGCCTGCAACCTCGGCGGCTTCTTCGACGGCACCGCCTCTGGCAGCCTGCACGGCTGGGTCTGGATGCTGATGGCCCTGGCGGGCAGCCTCATCGGCATTCGCCTGCGCCCGCTGTTCGGGCTCTGAGGCACGACATCGTAAACACCCCATAAGAAACGGGAGGCCAAGCCTCCCGTTTTTACATTTATTGCTCCCGTCGCTCTGCTTATTGGACAGGCTGGGAAACCCCTTCCAGATGGATTTCTACCCGGCGATCCGGTGCCAGACAGGCGATCAGCTCCTGTTTGGAGCGGCTGGCACAGCTGCTGCCAGTGACCGGATTGGCCTTGCCACGCCCCTCAACCCGTACCTTGTCGGCATACAAGCCTTTGGATACCAGATAGCTGGCCACACTCTGGGCCCGCTTCTCGGATAGTGCCAGGTTGTAGTTGTCGGAACCGATGCGGTCGGTATAACCGATGACAGTTGCGACGCCATCTTTCGGATTGGCCGCCACAATCTGGCTGAACAGGGCATCGAGCGCCTGATTGGCAGCCGGTTTCAGGGTCGCCTTGTTGAACTCGAACAGCACATCGGAACTCAGACTGAAGGTCTTGGGCTCAACCACGGCTACAGGTGCCGGTTCGGCGGCCGGAGCGGGAGCCGGTGCTACGACCTCGCCACCTTGCTGACCGAAGCGATAGAGCATCCCGAACGAGATCAGGCCGTTATCCATCTCGATGCCGGAGCGATCGAGAGAGGCATCTCCCAGCGGCGTGGTGTACTGGTACTCCAGACGGGCAGCCCAGTCACGATCGATGGCGTATTCGGCACCCAGCGCACCAACGAAGGCGGCGCCATGCTTCTTGCCGGTCTCGCTGGTATTGGCGAAGCTGATCTCGCTATCCGTCCAGGCATAAGCACCGCCCAGTCGGCCATAAAGATCGAGCACGTTCGTTGCCGGGAAGCTGATCTTCATGGTGGCCTGAATCATCTGGCTCTTGGCTTCGGTCTTGAGGGTATTGGCGCCAGTGCCCGAAGTGGTGTCGTATTTGCCAAGCCAGTCATAACCCAGCTCGAAACCCAGGTTGGGGTTGAGCTGGTAACCGGCGAACAGGCCCAGACCCAGATCATCCGTGTTCTCGCTGGTATTACCCAACGTCTGGGCAATCGACTCGGCATACTGGTTGTGGTCAACGCCATAGTAATTGGACCAACCGGCCTTGCCACCGACATACCAGGTATTGTCCTGAGCGGCGGCCTGCACGGCCCCGGCTGCCAGCAAACCACTGACCAATACGGCAAGCATGGATTTATTCATATTTTCGCCTCTGCAATAAGTCGTTATGGGCGCCTGAGTGCGCACTCTCCCTGTGTGAAGCCGTCAGGCGGCCTCTCCGTTATTCAGGGTATCCCATCCGAACGCAGCCTCAAATGACCAGCAGCTCAGGAGTGTGAAGCAGCCTGCATTATCGCGGTATCGTCGGCCAAAATGGTCTTTGCCAGTATTCTGGCCTGCTCCAGCGCCAGTGGCTGTTGATAGCTGTGGGCCATCACGATCGCCCCCTCCAGCAGCAGGCAAAGCCCGGTCGCCTGACCCAGAGAGCAATTGAGCTGATTTATCACCCAACCCAGCAACGCCTGCTTGTGCGCCATCACCAGCTTGCGCACCGGATGACGCGGGTCGGCAAATTCGGCGCTGGCGTTGATAAAGTTGCAGCCATAGAAATCAGAGCGGCCAAACCACTCTGCAAAGCCGTCAAACAGCGCCTGCAGGCGGGCGTCACGTCCGCTCACACCGGCCAGCCGTTGGTCAAGCAGGGCGAAGAACTCCCGGTCACGAGCGAGCAGCACCTCCTCAATCAAGGCATCCTTGGTCGGGAAGTGGCGATAGAGGGTACGCTTGGTACTCCCCGCCTCGGCCCAGATGCGATCTATGCCGGTGGCATGAAAGCCATGACGGTTGAACAGACGGTAGGCCGTCGCCACCAGTTGTTGACGCTTCTCACTCATGATTTGCCTCTTGAAGTACACCGATCTGTCTACCTAATGTGCCTAATCAGTTCTGGCAAACCAAGAGGAAAGCATGATGACAAAATGGTATGGCCCGTTATGGGCAGGTGTGGGCGCCGCACTCACCATCGGCATATTGGGATGGCTCAATCTGAGCTGCCATGTCGCGCTAGTCATGGCACCTTTCGGGGCCAGCTGTGTGTTGTTGTTTTCCCTGCCAGATAGTCCGCTGGCGCGCCCCAAAAACGTGCTGGGCGGTCACCTGCTGACGGCCTGCGTCGGACTGGTTATCGGCCTGCTTTCGCTCCCCGCTGAAGTGCAGATGGCTCTGGCAACCGGGCTGGCCATCGCCCTGATGCAGGGACTGAATATCCTCCATCCTCCGGCGGGCGCCAATCCCTTGCTGATCCTGATGACGGGACAAGAGCCAGCCTTCCTGTGGCAAACGGTACTACCCGGAACCCTGCTACTGATGGTGCTGGCCTACGGATTTCAATGGCTCAGACAAAAGTGGCCAATTGCAGCCTAAAAACAGAGGGAGGCCAACGCCTCCCTCCTTCTTCATCGCGCCATCAACTGGCCAGAAACAGCCGGTAGGCGGGGTCGTCGCTCACCTCTTTCCAGCCGTAGCCAATCTCGTGCAGGTAGTCGTGGAAGGCTGCTACGTCCTCGTCCGGCAGCTCGAAGGCGCAGAGCACCCGGCCGTAGTCGGCACCGTGGTTGCGGTAGTGGAACAGGCTGATGTTCCAGCGACAGCCGAGGGTCTCCAGAAAGCGCATCAGGGCGCCCGGTTGCTCCGGAAACTTGAAGCTATAGAGACGTTCGCCGAGGGGCCGGGCCGGGCGGCCGCCAATCATGTAGCGCACGTGGTTCTTGGCCAGCTCGCTTTCGGTCATGTTGACCACCGGGTAGCCGTTGCCGCCGAGCTGATCGATGATCTGACTGAGCTCCTCGTCACCACCGGTGAGGCGCACCGAGACGAACAGCGACGCCTGCTCGGCATCGGCGTAGCGATAGTTGAACTCGGTCACCATGCGCGGCCCGAGTTGACGGCAGAAGTCGAGGAAGGCCCCTTTGCGCTCGGGGATGGTCACCGCCAGCATGCCCTCGCGCTTCTCGCCAATCTCGCAGCGCTCCGACACGTAGCGCAGGCTGTGGAAGTTGACGTTGGCACCGGACAGAATGGCCGCCATCCGGCCACCCCTGACCTGCTCCCGCTCGCTGTAGGCCTTGAGGCCCGCCAGCGACAGGGCCCCCGACGGCTCGGCAATGGCACGGCAGTCGTCGAAGATGTCTTTCAGCGCGGCGCAGATCTGGTCGTTGGAAACGGTCACCACCTCGTCCAGATACTGATTGCAGAGGCGGAAGGTCTCCTCGCCGATGCGCTTGACCGCCACCCCGTCCGCAAACAGCGAGACCCGCTCCAGATTGACCGGTTCACCGGCCGCCATGGCAGCCTTGAGACAAGCGGAACCCTCCGCCTCCACCCCGATCACCTTCACATCCGGCAGCAGCTGTTTGATGTAGACCGCCACCCCGGCGGCCAGACCGCCGCCCCCCACCGGCACGAACACGTGAGTGAGGTGGGTATCCTGCTCCAGCAGCTCCTTGCCGATGGTGCCCTGCCCGGCGATCACCTCGACGTCATCAAACGGCGGGATCAGGGTGTAGCCCTCCAGCGTGGCGAGGCGGCGACTCTCGCCGTAGGCCTCGTCGAAGCTATTGCCAAACAGCATGACGTTGCCGCCCTGCCGGCGCACCGCGTCGATCTTGATGTCCGGCGTGGTCTTGGGCATCACGATGATCGCCTTGATACCGAGCTTGGCGGCCGACAGGGCGACCCCCTGCGCGTGGTTACCTGCAGAGGCGGCGATAACGCCGCGCGCTTTCTGCTCCTCGGTCAGGGTGGCGATCTTGTGGTAGGCGCCGCGCAGCTTGAAGGAGTGGACCGGTTGCAGATCCTCCCGCTTCAGGCTGACGTGGTTGCCGAGCCGCTCGGAGAGTTTCTTCAGGGTTTGCAAGGGGGTGACCCGCGCCGCCTCGTAGACGGGGGAGAGCAACACCTTGCGTAGATAATCCGCCGCAGAGACCATGATTTATTCCCCCAGCATTGAGCGATCGCGCACCGCGCCTTTATCGGCGCTGGTGGCGAACATGGCGTAGGCGCGCAGGGCAAAGGAGACCTGACGCTGACGATCGAGCGGCTTCCAGCCCCGAGCCTCTACGGCGATACGGCGGGCGGCCAGCACGCTGTCGGCCACCTCCAGCACCATGCTGCGGGCCGGGATGTTGATGCTGATGATGTCGCCATCCTCCACCAAACCTATGGTGCCGCCAGAAGCGGCTTCCGGCGAGACGTGGCCGATAGAGAGGCCCGAGGTGCCGCCGGAGAAGCGGCCATCGGTGATCAGGGCGCACGCCTTGCCCAATCCCATGGATTTCAGATAGGTGGTGGGGTAGAGCATCTCCTGCATGCCTGGGCCCCCTTTCGGCCCTTCGTAGCGGATCACCACAACCTCGCCCGCTTTCACGGTGCCGTCGAGGATGCCGCTCACCGCGCTCTCCTGACTCTCGAACACCCGGGCCGGACCACGGAAGGTGAGGTTCTCCTCATCCACCCCGGCGGTCTTGACGATGGCGCCGTTGACCGCGAGGTTGCCGGAAAGCACGGCAAGGCCGCCCTCCTGGCTGTAGGCGTTGTCCAGCGAGCGGATGCACCCTTCGGCTCTGTCCAGATCCAGCTCCGGCCAGCGGCAATCCTGGCTGAACGCCTTGGTGGTGCGGATGCCGGCCGGGCCAGCGCGGTAGAAGTCCACCACCTCCTGACTCGGCTGGCGGCTGACGTCATATTCATTGAGCTGTTCGACGAGGGAGCAACCCAGCACGGTGCGGGTATCCCCATGCACCAGACCCGCTTTCTCCAGCTGGCCCAGAATGGCGACCACTCCACCGGCGCGGTGCACATCTTCCATATGGTACTTCTGGGTGGAGGGTGCCACCTTGCAGAGCTGCGGCACCTTGCGCGACATGCGGTCTATATCGGCCATGGTGAAGTCGACGCCCGCCTCCTGCGCCGCCGCCAGCAGGTGCAGCACGGTATTGGTGGAGCCGCCCATGGCGATATCGAGCGCCATGGCGTTCTCGAACGCCGCCTTGGTGGCGATATTGCGCGGCAGGGCGGTCTCGTCATCCTGTTCATACCAGCGCTTGGCCAAAGTCACGATGCGCTGACCCGCCAGCTTGAACAGCTGCTCGCGATCGGCGTGAGTCGCCAGCATGGAGCCGTTGCCCGGCTGGGAGAGGCCGAGCGCCTCGGTCAGACAGTTCATGGAGTTGGCGGTGAACATGCCGGAGCAGGAGCCGCAGGTGGGGCAGGCACTGCGCTCCACCTGTTCGCTCTGGGCGTCCGACACCTTGGGGTCGGCGCCCTGGATCATGGCATCCACCAGATCCAGCTTGATGATCTGGTCGGAGAGCTTGGTCTTGCCCGCTTCCATCGGGCCGCCGGAGACAAAAATGACCGGGATGTTGATGCGCAGGGCGGCCATCAGCATCCCCGGAGTGATCTTGTCGCAGTTGGAGATGCAGACCATGGCGTCGGCGCAGTGGGCGTTGACCATGTACTCCACCGAATCGGCGATCAGCTCGCGCGATGGCAGGGAGTAGAGCATGCCGCCGTGGCCCATGGCGATGCCGTCATCCACGGCGATGGTGTTGAACTCCTTGGCAACACCACCCGCGGCTTCGATTTCGCGCGCCACCAGCTGACCCAGATCCTTGAGGTGGACGTGGCCCGGCACAAACTGGGTGAAGGAGTTGACCACGGCGATGATGGGCTTGCCGAAATCCTGATCGGTCATTCCGGTGGCACGCCACAGGGCGCGGGCCCCGGCCATGTTACGTCCGTGGGTGGTGGTGGCGGATCTCAACTTCGGCATTGTCTCTACTCCCTGAATGCCCATATGGGCTCGATGCGTTATGCGGTGATGATACGAGTGGATCGGAATCGACCCTGGTGAGGACTCCACTGGGCAGCGCTCACCGGAAGCGACTCGGAGAGGCACAGCGCCTCCCCTCTCTCATCAGTCGTTGACGGGCGTCAGCCAACCCCACTTGTCTTCGGTCTTGCCATTGAACAGGCCGAAGAAGGCGTTCTGCAGTTGCTCGCTCACCGGACCACGGCTGCCAGCGCCCACCTTCATCCGATCGACGGAGCGCACCGGGGTCACTTCGGCGGCGGTGCCGGTCATGAAGATCTCGTCTGCAACATAGAGCGCCTCACGGGGCAGTGCCTGCTCGCGCACCTCGTAACCCAAGTCACGCGCGAGCGTCATGATGGTGTCGCGGGTGATGCCGGGCAGGATGGCGGCGGTAGCGGGCGGGGTGAACAGTACGCCGTTCTTCACCAGGAACAGGTTCTCCCCCGCGCCTTCGCTCAGGTAGCCGTTCACATCCAGCGCCAGCCCCTCGGCGAAGCCGTTGCGCTTGGCCTCGCGGCTGATCAGCTGGGAGGACAAATAGTTACCACCCGCCTTGGCGCCGGTGGGGATGGTGTTGGGAGCGAGCCGGTTCCACGAGGTGACACAGACATCCACTCCGTTTTTCAGTCCCTCTTCCCCCAGATAGGCGCCCCACGGCAGAGCCGCGACCATCAGATCTGCCTTGGCATCCAGCGGCGGATGCAGCCCCAGCCCCACGTTGCCGACAAAGGCCAGCGGGCGCAGGTAGCCGCTCTTCAGGCCGTTCTCGCGCACCACGGTGCGGCAGGCTTCATTCACTTCGGACTCGCTGTAGGGGACGTCCATCCAGTAGATCTTGGCGGAGTCGAACAGGCGGCGGGTGTGCTCCTGCAGACGGAAAATGCAGGTGCCTTTGGGGGTATCGTAGGCACGCACCCCCTCGAACACCGAGGAGCCGTAGTGCAGGGCGTGGCTCATCACGTGCACCTGGGCATCCTGCCAGGGCACCAGTGTGCCGTTGAACCAGATGTATTGCGGGTGAGTGGCGGATTGGGAAGGCTGTGACATTGGCTTGGCTCCTTAAGCTCTGATCCGGGGTTGCTGTTCCAGTGCATCGACCCGGGAGACGTCCACCAGCTTCACCAGCTGGCTCCACAACTGCTGGATGGGACGCACCGACTCGACAGTAACCGTGATCCGCAGCTGTTGGCAATCCTGCTCCATATTCAAGGCGCATAGATTGAAGCCGCGGTGACGCACCACCCGCAGCACCCGCTCCATCACTTCCGGTCTGGGCTGGGCATGGATATGCAGGGTGTGCTGTGCAAATGCTGGCTGGGCAAGGGTGTGCGGGTTCATGGGCGTTGCTCCATCATCTGGTGGTTGGCGACTCCCGGCGGAACCAGGGGCCAGACGTTTTCTTCCTCTGAAATAGCCACATGCAGCAGGTAGGCACTCTCGCTTGCCAGCAGGCGATCGAGGGCGCCGGCTATCTGCGCCTTGCATGTGATGGTCTCACCCGGAATGCCGAAAGCGGCAGCCAGGGCGACGAAATCGGGGTTGTCGGAGAGGATGGTCTCGCTATAGCGGCCGTTGAAAAACAGCTCCTGCCACTGGCGCACCATGCCGAGACGCTGATTATCCAACAGCACCATCTTCACCTTGAGCTGGGCGCGGCGGATGGTGCCAAGCTCCTGCACATTCATCATGAAAGAGCCGTCACCGCTCACCAGCACCACTTCATCCTCCGGGCGCGACATCTTGGCCCCGATGGCGGCCGGCAGACCGAAGCCCATGGTGCCGAGACCGGCGCTGGAGAGGTGGTTGCGCGGACTGGTGAAGCGCATGTGTTGGGCCACCCACATCTGGTGCTGACCGACGTCGCAGGCGACCACGCTGCTCTCCGGCAACTTGGCAGATAGCTGTTTGAGCAGAGCCGGGGCATAGATGGCCTGACCCGGGTGGTCGTAGCGAAATGCATATTCGCGGGCCATGGCTGCGCAGTGTTCACGCCAGGGGGCGATGTCGAGAGTCATGGCGAGGCGCGGCAGCACCTGTTTGAGATCCGTGGTGATACCCACCTCGGCAGCGCGGCGCTTGCCGAACTCGGCGGCGTCCACATCGAGATGGATCACCTTGGCCTCTGGGGCAAACTCCTCCAGCTTGCCGGTCACCCTATCATCGAAACGGGCACCCACCACCAGCAGCAGATCGCACTGCTGCACCGCATAGTTGGCTGCCTTGGTGCCGTGCATGCCGAGCATGCCGAGATAAACGGGGCTATCGGGGTCGAGCGCGCCGATCCCCTTGAGGGTGGTGACCGCTGGCATGCCGGTTGCGGCAGCAAAGTCGCGCAACTGCTGCTCGGCATTGGCCATGCCCACTCCGCCACCGACGTAAAGCACCGGACGCTCGGCGGCAGCAAGCAGGGTGCGGGCCGCGGCCAGATCCGAGGGGTTGAGCATCTCCGGCTCTTCCACTGTAAACAGCGGGCTCTGGGCAGGCACCGCGGCCAGTTGCACATCCTTGGGGAGATCGATCAGCACAGGGCCGGGGCGACCTTCGGTGGCGATAGCGAAAGCCTCTGCCAACACCCGCCCCAGATCGGCGGCATCGGTCACCATGAAGGAGTGCTTGGTACAGGAGAGGGACATGCCGAGCACGTCGACCTCCTGAAACGCATCGGTGCCGATGGCGGCACAGGGCACCTGACCGCTGATGGCCACCAACGGCACCGAGTCGAGCAGCGCCTCCGCCAGACCGGTCACCAGATTGGTGGCGCCGGGGCCGGAGGTGGCGATGCAGACTCCCACCTGACCGGAGGCGCGGGCATAACCGACTGCAGCCATGGCGGCACCCTGCTCGTGGCGGCAGAGCTGATGGGCCAGACCACCGTCATACAGGGCATCGTAGACCGGCATGATGGCCCCGCCCGGGTAACCAAACACCTGGGTCACACCCTGTTTCTTGAGAGCCTGTACCAAAAACTGCGCGCCGTTCATGTGGAAAATCCTGTCCTTTGGTCGAAAAAAAACCCCCGGGCTGTGAGGCTCGGGGGTCGCTTGTTTCGTTCTGTCCGGTGGTGGGTCTATCCCTTGTTCCGTGCAGCTAAACGAGCCCCGAGCGGTGAGATAATAATCACCACTAGGACCACAATAATGCTGACGAAACGGGAGGCCATGTTCATAGTTACAACCGGAAATCCTGTGAAATTGGGGCGGTTTTTACCGCGAATGGCTATTAGAACTAGCACGGTGATTTTTATTGGGCAAGCCTTTTTTCTGTGACAACCCACTGATTTTGGCTATTCCTCAGCCGGAACTCTGGAATAAAAAACCAACAATAAGCAGTTAGTCAGAACATATATCAACTCAAGGACGGGATTTATGTCATTAGCTGTGGTTTATAGCCGTGCCAGCCTCGGGATCGCGGCCCCGCAAGTTACAGTGGAAGTTCACCTCTCCAACGGCCTGCCCGCCTTCAACATGGTCGGCCTGCCGGAAACCTCGGTGAAAGAGTCGCGAGATCGGGTCCGCAGCGCCCTGCTCAACGGCAATTTCGAGTTCCCGAGCAAACACATCACGGTCAATCTGGCTCCCGCCGATCTACCCAAGGAGGGGGGCCGTTTTGATCTGGCCATCGCCATCGGCATTCTCGCCGCTTCCAAGCAGATACCCGCAAAATACCTGCTCGATCACGAATTTTTGGGGGAGTTGGCCCTGACCGGCGAAATTCGTCCCGTGCTCGGGGTGCTGCCTGCCGTACTCGCCTGCCGGGATGCGGGGCGCACCCTGCTGGTACCGCGAGAGAACGGCCCGGAAGCCTCCCTCATTCAGGATGCCGAGGTGCGCACCGCCCACCAGTTGCTGGCCGTCACCGCCTGGCTGGCCGGCCAGTACGAGCTGCCACTGCCGGATCAACAAAGCGCGGAGAGCCTGCCCGATGTGCCGGATCTGCAGGATGTGATCGGCCAGTCACAGGCCAAGCGGGCGCTGGAGATCGCCGCCGCCGGCAGCCACAACCTGCTGTTCATCGGCCCGCCCGGCACCGGCAAGAGCATGTTGGCCAGCCGTCTGCCCGGCATTCTGCCGCCGCTGAACGAGCAGGAAGCGCAGCAGACTGCCGCCATCCACTCCATCGGCGGCCTCACCCCGCGCGCCGGTCACTGGCACCACAGACCCTATCGCACGCCCCACCACAGCGCCTCGGCGGTGGCGCTGGTGGGCGGCGGCTGTGACATATACAAAATATTGCGACGATATGGAAATAGCTGCCACAAGCAAGGGCCCAATCTAGGTAACTATGTGTTGCACATACCTAAGCAACTCGATTGCCCGGCTGTCACTTGATCTAGAGATCCAATCTTGGATTATTTAAGTGTGAAGTTCTGGTGTATCATGGCGCGGCTCATTACGCTGTGCGAGCTGCGCTAAATAATACACTGGCAGGAAAATTACTTTTTCAATGATAGCGAACCCGTTGTTCACTTTGCTTTGAGCTGGATATGCTGAAAAGAATTTTAAAATTACTCAAGGCACAACCAAGCCTCAAGGCAAGTGATATCGCCCGTCACTTGGATGTTCCTCGCAAGAAAGTTAATCAAGCTTTGTACGACAATACCGATGTTCTCGTAAAAGATGATGATACCTTCTGTTGGTCTTTACGTGGACACTCTAGCTGCGAACTTGAACTAGTTTCAGGAAGAACCTGGATTACACAAGAGCATTTTGAGCAAGCGCTTCTTAGACAAGGCTCACCACTTGACTCATCTCACAATGAGGTGACCATCAAAATTAGGGATGGGCAGCACCTATTACTATGTGCGGTTGCGCGAGTCCTAACGCTGTCAAATCAGCTAGTTAAGAAAGGCAAGAAAGTTACTCTAGATTTCACTAACAACGAATCAACGGTCTCATATCTGGGTCGTGCATGTTTTTTTTCACGGCTGGATCCGACCGTGAACGTCCTGCCTAAAAGGCCACCAGACTCAGCTTCTGAGCAATACATTGCTAACAATATTTCACTTGTAGAATTGCTGGAAATCTGTCCTGAAGATAACGTACCAGATCGCATTAAACAAAGCTTTGTGGGTACGTTCGGTACCAAGTATTCAACAAAACTATTCACCCTAGTGGCTGAGATGGTTAGTAATGTCGAAGATCACTCTGAAACCCAAATTCCAGGTTTTGCGGCCTTACAATCGTATGGGCCTAAAGAAAAAAAATCTGTAGTCGTCGTCATTTCTGACTGCGGTAAAGGTATCTGTGCCACATTACGCCCTGGCTTGGACAAGCACTTCCCAGATGTTGCCAAGATGTTTCCCCTCTCTGAACCAGATGCGAACCCTCGGCTAATCCTTCATGCGATGAAACATAGGGGGTTAAGCCGACTAGGTGAGGGACGCGGAGCCGGTTTCCATACAAGTCATGGGGGAGCGGCCATACTGAACGCAAAAGTAACGATTCGGCAAGACAACTTTGTAGTACGCTTGCAGTACGAGGATGGACACCTTAAAGACGGTAATTGTAACTGGGATACAGACCTTCCTACACTCATGGGAACTCACATTGTGTTTGAGTTCTTTTTGACAGCCATATAGGCTCTGGTTAAACTCGAGATATGAAACAGAAAAATTACACTTTAAACCTTCACCAGTATGCTGATGAACCTAACCCCTACGGAACTAGTCGGGGTCGTAAGGCTCATGCGTTGCTTGTCAGGGACATAGATGTACTCCACGGCGCTTCAGTTGTCGGTATCTCCCTTGCCAAAATTGAAGCTGCTGATGTTTCTTTTTTCCGAGAAAGCATCATTTATACCGTTAAACGGTATAGTAAGCAGATTGCGTTTTACGTCTTTGATATTACTGATGAAGACCTAATTGCAAACTTACACGGTGCCGCAATTTCCGGTGATCAAAGCCTAACCTGCTGGGTAGGTAATGAGTGCAGATTTGTAGGCCCAGAGCCATCCGCCTCTAGCAAGACTCTTTTGGATTTTGTTGTTGAGCATCGTGAAACTACCACAGCAAAAGCCGCATTAGCTTTAGATATCAGTGTTCAGAACGCTAGCACTCGGCTTAAGCGCCTAGCTGAAGATGGCTTCTTGCTTCGTACTGAAGAGTCAGCCGACAGTGGTGGTAAAGAGTTCGTTTACAAGGTGATCGGAAAAATCTGATTAAACCGCTTCCCTTAACCAGAAAAAGGATCTACACTGCTTGCAGGTGGTCCTTTTTTAAGGGTCCTGGTTAAACGGCTTTCGTTAAGCAGATTTTTCTTCAGTGAACATCTTAGCTTGGGGGCGAGGGTTAATCTCTAAGATACATGGAAGGAACAGTAAGAAGGTAGCCATTTCCGGATTTGCAGGCATGCAAAAAAGGCGAAGTCCTAAGCAAGAGTCGCCGAAATGATAATAGTTTAACTATATAAGCAGAAACTAGGTGTTCTTCAGAGAAGCGCACCAAATAGAGGAGAAATTATAGGCAGAATAAACAGCACAACGATTAAAACGTTGAGGAAAAACCCAAGCTCTATGGCGATAGAACTCAGCAGCGAAGAATCAAAAGCACGTGAATTATCTTCGTATGTTGCCCATCAGTCAAGTGTTGGTGTAGGGGGCTCTTCAGCGGTTACAAATAGGCTCCTTTAGAGCATTTACCTGAACCATACAAGTACGGCAACGTACTGGAGATAATTGAAATGCAAGATAATCAACCACCGCAGCTCCGTCACCGAATCATTGAAGTGGCAGACAAAACTCTTGTTTACCGACAGGTAACAATGAGCGACAGCACACCCACTGGAGCACAAATTGCAGCGGCAGCTGGATTTAAACCCGACCAACTCCCGGTTGTGTTGCGATTACTCTTGAACGGCTCCCTTGAAGATATACGTCCTGACGAAATCGTCGACCTCAGTGATGAAACTGACCGTTTCATTGTGGTCGAATCCGACCGCACCTATCGATTCACTGTTGACGGTGCCCGATTGGAATGGCCGTGCCGCCACATAACCGGGTATGTCGTTCGTGAACTGAGTGGTATCAGTGAGGATAAGACGCTGCTCCTGGAACGTGAAGACGAGGCTGACCTTGAAATCCAAAACGATGATTTCATCGACTTGGATGAAGCCGGTACTGAGCGCTTCATCAGCCGTAAAGCCACATGGAAGTTGAATGTGCAAGGTAAGGTATACAACTTTGATACCCCGACAATTGTGATCCGCGATGCTGTTATCCGCGCAGGTCTAAATCCAGACCAAGCATGGTATATATTCTTCAAAGTCGCAGGAGCACCTAAGGTCGAGAAGAACATTGATGATGTCATCGATCTACGTACCCCCGGCATCGAGAAGCTGCGCCTTACTCCGCGTGATGTAAACAATGGCGAGGTGCCTCCGGCACCTCGCCGTGAGTTTAACCTGTTGCCTGGCGATGAACTGTACCTCAATAGCATGGGCTACCGCTGGGAGACCTGTTTGAATGAGAGCTCCAGCTGGTTGGTCATCCACGATTACGACCTGCCTGCTGGATACAACCATCAGAAAGTGAAATTGGCGCTCTTGATCACCTCTGGCTACCCCATGAGTATGTTAGATATGTTCTATGTGTACCCGCTGCTGTTGCTGGCCAATGGCACTGAAATTCCCGCTACGCAAATTAGGGCGGTGGTTGACGGAGTGACATTCCAAGGTTGGTCTCGACATCGCCCGTGGAATCCTGCGACGGACACAATTGTCTCACAACTTGCTATGGCCGATGGCTGCCTTCTGAAGGAGGTAGGCCAATGAGCACGGGCTCTCGTCTGGTGTTGACGCAAGAAATCCATACCTCGCTCTGGGAACACCTGTTCCCAGGCGATGGCAAGGAGGCTGCTGCAATCCTGCTCTGCAACCGCAACAACGGCACACGCCAGAAATTCCTGGTTAAAGAACTGATTCCCATACCATACGACGAGTGTAAGTCGCGGTCCGTCGATTCCATTTCTTGGCCTGGCAGCTACTTAGAAAAAGCTATCGATGAAGCTGATGCGACATCAATGTCAATTTTCCTTGTGCACTCGCATCCTGCTGGTTTTCTGGAATTCTCTGACATCGACGATGAAAGCGATGCCCAGACCATGCCATCGCTGTTTCAAGGAGTCAGCACTATTCACGGTTCGGCATTAATGGTCTCGAGTGGTGAGATGTGTGCACGTATTTACCGCGATGGTAATCACTGCGAACCCGTGGAACTGGTAACTGTCGCTGGCGACGACATCCACTACTGGTGGGCCAATACCAAAGTGCCAACTATGGCGTTCACCTCTGGAATGACGGACACCTTCAAGCGCCTTACTGTAGCTGTCATAGGTGTTTCCGGAACTGGTTCGATTGTGGCTGAGCAAGTGGCTAGGCTGGGCTTTGGAGAGATCCTGCTGTTCGATCATGACCATCTGGAGAAGAAAAACCTGAACCGAATCCTGAACTCAACACTCGAAGATGCTCAAGCAGGCCGTTCGAAGGTGGAAATGTTCGCAGAGGCAATTCAGCGCATCAGAGGAGAGGATATAGCTAGGCCTTTTCACAGCACTATCTGCTCGCGGGATGCCATCCTTGCCGCTGCAAATGCAGACGTGATCTTCTGCTGTGTCGATACCTACCAAGCCCGCATGATCGCGGATCTCATAGCTTCAGCTTTTTTAATCCCATTACTTGATGTGGGGGTGAAAATTCCTACGCATGTTGATCCAGAAGATGGTAGGAAGATCACTGATGTAACAGGACGGATCGACTATGTCAAACCCGGTGGCTCTACTCTGGCAGATCGCGGTGTCTACACACCTGAACTGTTGTACCAAGAGCATATGCGTCAATCAATGCCTGAGAATTACGAGGACCAATTGGCTCGTGGCTACATAACAGGGGTATTGGATGAAGCACCATCGGTAATTACTCTTAACATGAGAGCAGCATCTGCATGTGTCTCAGAATTCATCGCTAGAAGCTTCCCCTTCCGTGAGTACCCCAACGAGCAGTTTGCCAGAACCATATTCAGTCTCACTGAAGCAGAGGAGGACTACATTGACGAAAGTTCGTTCTCAAAGGGCTCAAATCCTCGTCTTGCCGAAAGTGATAAGGAACCTCTTCTCGGCCTACCGAATCTGGAGATGATGTAGATGTCAATTTTCAAGAGGCTATTTAACTACTTTCTAAGGAAGGTCGAGCCACTGCTCCCACCTCGACACTTAATCATCGTGGAAGGAGATTCGTTGCCGGAAAATATGCCTATACGTTCAGTCATTCTCGCAAGAGATGGGGAGGAAGACTGGTGCATTGGGTTCAGATGTCCTTGTGGGTGTGGCCGTACAATCGAACTCTTAGTAATTGAAGAAGCAAAACCACGCTGGGACTACAGCGTCAGTGACAATGGTTTACCTACACTACACCCATCTGTGTGGCTCAAGAGTGGTTGTAAATCCCATTTTTGGTTGAAGAAAGGGAGGATCTTCTGGGTATGATATTTGCGGGTAAGGTTATGCTGGCTACTGATTAGATTTGGCATTGGTATTAAATGTGTAGGCCTAAATAGCTATTTTAGAATCTTAGGCCTCAATAATATATACGCATTATTTATTAATTCTGGTACAGGTGACAAGTTCCCTCGTTAGGAGATATATGCCCATCCCACTTAGAAAAAACATAAGAAATATCAGCAAAGTGGTTGAGCTCGATGGGCTGCCAAATGACGACCGAAAAATAATGGTTTGGTGGTATTGTGGTGTTTTTAAAAATCAGTTTGACAACTCACAACCAAAGGTTCTTGTAGCATTCCGTGAACTACTAGACTCTGGAGACTTATCAGATAGAGTCACTTACTATCGGGTACCCATTACTGCTCTTGGCCAAGTCAGAGTAGGTACTATCTGGCAAAATAGGAAATGTCAGTCAGAAGTAATCTTTGATAAAGAGAAATTCACTGTCAATTTTACTGAAAACAACTGGAGTATCACTTCATTCAAAAAAGCGGTTGAAGACGGATGTCCGCTTCCATATCCGCAAGAAATCTACCCTCTAGTATATGCCAGAGACCATAATTGGTTACTTGAATTCCCAATATATACTGGTGGTAAACTGGTTGTCCCGTGTATGGAATTTTTCACTAGATGCTACGGACGATCCGCTGAACTTAGACGCGTACTCTCGACCTATTCTTGGAAGGAGTGTGTGGAAAAACGTCTATATGCCCCTCTAGAGGAGCCAGAAACACCGCACCAGTGGAAAGTCCGCTTAAGAAAGAGACTTGTTAATGGCGATGTAATCCTTCTTGCCCACGCCAAGTACGAAGAATACACGGAAAAAGCTGTAAAAAGCATCTATTCACAAATTGAAACCCTGCACGATCCAGAAGATAAAAAACCAGCATTCATAAAAGTCTTCCCCTGGTTTCAAGGGGTAGCAGAACTCAAAGTGAAGGGTATCTGGTTTGATGAAGGAAAATCTTTCCTCGCTCTACAAATAGTGGGCTGTAGTCAACCAGGTGGTGTACCGATTGAACGGGACAGGGAAAATGCAAAATATTCAGGCCAGCCAACTGACATTAATAGGATCGGAACCGCATGGACGGGTGCAGATGAAAGGAGATCAGTTCAAGTTCCTGAAATAATTGATCTAACTGGAGATGTCGCGCCGGATGCGCACGCGGTGTCGGTAGAGATTGAAGATCCTGACTTCGAGGAGTTAGGAATATTACGCATCATTACAGATAGGAGAAAACGACCCAAAGGTTCCTCTGGACAAAAAGCAAAAGGGGATGATGCATCAGTTTTTTCTAGCGGTGAAGCCCACGGCAAGGGTCAAGGAGTTGGGTATGCAGCCATCCATGCCCCTCAACTCATGGAGTCTCAAGGTATTTTACGCGATATGTGGAATGCAATGATATTTCTAAAACAAGATAAAATGATGCAGATCCAAGCTGTGGAATGGTTCACTTTTCATGATGGATATAAAGATGATGCCGAACCAAACCTGATAGGGCTTGAACCGTTTACAATCGAAGATCGGCAGCGAAACATACTCGACACTACAACGCTAAAGTGGCCCTTCATAGATCCTATTACTAGGGAAATAAGAGGCATCTTGGTATCCCGCCTGACAATTCAGGGGTCGTCAGTCTATATTATAGAGATTCAGCGGAGAGCACAAAAAAGAAAGAAAAAAGATGGGAGCGCAAAGGGTTCTGAAGAGTCATTTAAGGGGTTGGTTATGGCTCTAGATGAACAAGATAAATTTGAAAAATGGCTTTGGATATTTTTATCAAAGATCCGGTTCTCTAAAGGAGTAATGACGGATTTAGTCGAGAAGTGTCCAGGTAAGGCGGCAACTTTTAAACATATGACTACCGATAAAAGTGACCGGGTACGATGCGAGCACAATGTGTTGAAGGCCCTAAATAAAATAGGCGTTTTTATAGAATAAAAAACGAAATTCAATTCTCGCAACTTCATTAACGATTGATGGATACATCAACGTATTTGCACTGCGAGAGTTATTTTTTTAAAAAACTCTTGAGCTTTATCTCCTGCCCCCATTAAAATATATCATTTTGGATATGATGCAACCCAATAAGATTTATTATTCCAGGTAATAACAAGCCCATCATCTATTTGATGAACATCAGTATCTTTTACAATTAACCCAACATTTCTTTTTAGTCCATGAAAATACATCAGTGATACAGATAACCAACGGCGTTTAAATTTTTTGCTTTGCCCCCCCTCTTTCATTAGTGTCAGCAGCTCCGCTTCCAGTTTCTTTCTCCGTTGCCGGTGTACCCTACCAAGGTTGGCTTTTGGTAAGGCAATCTCGATACCACGAACCTCACGCAGATACCGCACAAATCCAGAAATAGCGGCCCTTTGACCAGGTTTTTTATCTAGGTAAGCGTCAAGAATTTTTTGATTCGGCTGAATACACCCTTTTTCACCGGCCTGGCATAGTAATGCTGCAGCTGGCGACAGAGCCAGCCGAACCGAGCGCAATGTCATCTTGCCTGCATTCATGTTCTCTATGAGGGCCCTGTAGTAACCCTCTAGTAGAGTACGTTCGTTCATCTCCTTAGCAAACTTGTCCAGTATGACGACAATACGCCGACGCTCAGAATCGTCAGCCTTTGCCGCCGCATCAGGCACTACAAGACCTGTCACCTCCATCCATCGCATGGGTAACAGCACACAGCGAAGCCTGGCTGTACCGAAGTGCCTCAGCAGCACTGCAAACTCGGGGAAATCCTTCCAATAGCGTTCTACCTCCATGAAGAACGGTAGGTAATGATGGATTGTCATAGCCGCCTTGTTTTCGCCCACCTGACCCATGAGCCAATGGCCAAAAGCCTCAAAATGCATCGCCATCGTGGGTAATGAAAAGGCTGCGCAATCCATCTGAATGCGCTTCTTCAACAAACCCCGCCAATAACAATGCTGGCATTGGCTACCACACCCTGCTGGCATTAGCTCCGTGCATTTAGGACAAGCCACCTCACCCTTCTCAAAGCATGTCTTGCATAGCATCCGGCCGTCCGGATTCTCTAGCAGCGACCGATAGCGGCTACAAGCTTGGCATGTACCATAATCTGCGCGAGCACATTTCGGGCAGATGCGACAGTCATGCCCAAGACGGCTCAACCGGGTAAGCCTTGATGAAATTACCCCGCATACCTCACACAATTCAGGCTTTCGGAAATACGGTGAACAGGCATTGCAAACTGGGCCATAAATCGTGATCTTGCCGATGACATAGCCAACTTTTCCACAACGAACACAGGGCCTGTCATTCTCACACGCTCGACAAACAGCGACCGGATCGCTCGTCGGAAGTCGCGCGAAATTTCCGCATGCTGGACAAATCTGGCGCTTGAAAATGCGGGAATAGCAGGTCGTGCAGTAACGATGTCCCTTGTAGATACGGTGTGCCTTAGCCATCTTCCGCTCACATTCATCACAGCGCTGGGTAATTAGTTCAGCGATCATCAGGCTACCGACTACCGTTTACGTTGCAAACGAGCGACCATGCGCATGACGGTTTGACGCGTTCGCGGTCTATCCATGTTTCCCTGTGTTTTTCGTGTCCGGGAAATACTCTTTCCAGGTAGTGTTTTGATCAGTGTTGCGATCAAATCGGGCACCTGATGGTTCTTATAATGGAGGGACTCCTTAGTGAGGTGTGCTCCCGTGGCCGAGATCAGAAAGCACTCTGGTTCGGCATCCAGCATTTCCCAAGCTCCAACAATCAGCCGCGCTCTCTCTTCAACGGGCAGAAGCTCAAGTGCAAGCCCAGTCGCAGGCGACCATAGACAGTCGGCATTCACACCCAGCATCTTCACGAATGTCAAAAGCCCTTCATTCTTCATTAACGCTGCCTTCCGCAGGAGCATAACAAAGTACCGGGAAAGCTCGAACCAACCGCCTGTATCAAGCTTTTCTACACCGTATAGTCCCTGTCCTGCCCTCAGTACCTCATCAGCGGCCTGCTGGAAGGAAAGTACAGCCCGTGAAAGTGCTACGGGATTGGCTTTACGCAGGTCGGACTTACACGTTGCGCATGTCGCCAGACAGCCGTCTTCCGCCGATAACCTGTGGGGCTCTAAGGGGGCATTGCATGTCGAGCACCGGTCTAGGAGGAGTACGCCATGCGTCGGGCAACACGTATGCCATGCTAGACGCCATTGCTTGCGGTAGTAGGGCTTTTTATCTTCCTGGAAGCAACAGGAGCAGTATTGCAGACCCCCATGATGTTTTCGGTTCCTCGATCCCAATGCAAGCACCCAAGGCCAGATAGGCAAGTGCTCGAGAGATACCGATGTGATTGCCGACGCAATTGGGCGAAGGGACGCCATCTCAAACTTCAACACATCAATACCAGAGCTCCCTGCCAGTGTAGAAAGCCGCTCCTCACTTAAGCCACGATCAAGATCACTAGCCCAAACTCTCCAGCGAGGCCACAGCGCACCAGTAAGCACCAATGGGTCGCATCCCTGAGCTAACGCTGCCCTCGTAAGCCAGGAAGAAAAGAGTTCATCCGGCAAAAGGGAAACGGGCACAGCCCAACGGGGACTCACGCCATCAGCTCTCGGATACCACGCGTCGGTCGAACCCAGGCCTTACTCTCTATGATGGCCTTATCAATTTGCTCTTTCCCGCTCTTGGCCGCCTCCTTAGCGCATTCAACTAGGAGGCAATGGAGGTTGCCGATATTGCCCTCGGAAATTGCATGCAACGCGGTGGCTAGTTCTGGTTGGTGTAAACGGGAAGGATTCTTCAACGGCAACACCTTCTCGAAGTCTGCCAACAGACGCTGGAAATCCGGATTCAGCTCCCAAACGGGCAGACTCATGACATCAAAGCGACTGGCGTGCTGTGGATCGGAGTGTAAGACACGGACAGCCTCACGAGTACCGACACCGACGATAGGAATAGCAAGCTCGTTACAAAGCAACTTGATAGCGTTCATCACTTCTCTCTGTTTGACGGCAGATCCCGTGAGAAGAGAGTGAAACTCGTCAATGATGAGCATGCGCACATGACATGCTCGGAAAAGATGGATGACCTGATAGCGCAACTTAGATACTGGATCAGTTGCCCGGTACGGCGTAAAAAAACGCTCTAGGATGGAAATATAGAGGCTTTTTTCATCAGCGCTAGGCGGAGCCTCTGCGAGGATGATTGGCTTCACAGGATCCGCATCCTCGTTGACGTAACCTTGTCCACAAAGATCAAAAAAACGTCGAACAATGGTGGTCTTACCATTATTGGGATCCCCCACGAGGAGGAGATTAGGCATGCGTGGCCGTACCGGTTTATGCAGCAGACCTTGGAGAGTATCCATGACCTGCTGGGCAGTCTTGTAACCAATCCAACGCGGTTCATCGAGAAACTCGATGCGCTCCTTATCGGAAAGCAACATGATGTGATGGAAATCTGGGTGGATATGCTTGTAAGAACTCATGCGATGTCTCCGAATGTATCGATGTCACCGTCAATGAGACCGGTGAAAGCTTGCAGGGAGGAGGCTTCCGCCTGAGTTGACTTAGCTGGTAGTGGCGCCGCCGGTGATATGTTCTTTTCGTGCTCTTTACGTCTCTGCGCTTGACGGCGGGCCTTCTTGGTTCGTTCTTGGGCCTCTTCGACATACGTTCGCAACTCAGTGATGGCGCGTAGAATTCCATGCTCGTTGACACTGGCCACGCCATCACGTTTCAACTTCTCCTTTGCCTGCTGGTATTCCCAAATACTCATAGCTGGCAGAGATTGGTCAGCGAAGGGGATCTTGAAATAGTGCTGGAGTGCTGGGTCAAAAAACCAGATAGCACTAATGTCCCGAGGATCACGTCGAAAAACGAGATCCAATTTCTTCT
This sequence comes from Aeromonas sp. Lyrl_2, assembly GCF_051948815.1. NCBI lineage: Bacteria > Pseudomonadati > Pseudomonadota > Gammaproteobacteria > Aeromonadales > Aeromonadaceae > Aeromonas > Aeromonas sp. Lyrl_2. Next base: position 35,649 of record NZ_JAYJLJ010000008.1, on the reverse strand, counting down.
TAGTTTCCGAATCCTCTATATTGATCCACGGACGCAAGGCCTCGGCATAGTAGCTCATGCCGTCGATAGTAACACCGAAGGTCTGTACGGTACGCCGGAAGGCTGGCAGGAAATCAAGAAGTATCGTCAACCGGTCTACTGGTTTTGGCGGCACACCAACACCCTGAAACTCACTATTGCCAAAAATGCCAATCTCCCACTTTTTCAGAGGACTCATGCCAATGGAAGCATGTAGACGCTGGTGATAAACCTTACAAATCAGCGTTACCAACCAAGTCTCGAACTCAGACTTGGTCATGGCTGCATGCTTCTCAGCATCGTAGCCTTCACGAGCCTTAATAGACGAAAATGTGGTACCAGGAAGATCGTGGATCTCGCGCAGCAAAGTGCCGAGCATCCGTTCAATGTGTCCACCATAGCGAGGCTGTTTGACCGGTCTGAACTCCAGACTGATACCGTAGGCAAGACATGACTGCTGAAAGTTGTTCGAACGAAAGTCTGCGCCATTATCAACGTGGATAGTTCTGGGGACACCCCAGATAGGCCACGAGGAGTCCACCTTATGAAGCAAAAGCCACTCGTCTTTGGGTAGCATCGAATGGGCTACACACATAGCGACAGACGTTTCCGAAGGCGGGTCAAAGGATAGGTAATAGCCAGTTACCATACGGCTATGCACGTCCATCGCGAGCGTGATCCAAGGACGGCCTATTGGTTTCCGATATATATCATCGACCAGGATTATATCTGCTGGCGTATGGTCAATCTGCACGACTGCAAGCGGATAATCGGCGTTCGGAAAGCTACCCGGGACTGGCAGGAACTTATTCAGTGCTTTTTCCTTGAACCCCCGTCCCCGTAGTCGTGCCTTCTCCGAGACCTTAGCGATGCGTGCCCGGATGGTCATGTGGTTAGGCGGTTTGATACCACGTTCAGCACACAAACGTTGGACTTCCATGATCGTCTTTTGGGCTGTAGGGCGCTGTACTGTCAGGTAGTAGTCCCGGATTGTCTTTTCGATAATCTCGTCACAATCCGGGGAAATGCGACTTTTTCCTTCCTGCCAGCCACGTTTCTTTGGAATGAGTGCAGTCACGGTGCCGTAGGCGTTGTAACGTTGCAGCCAGCGGTAAATGGTTGAAGGATCAATATTCAGCTCTTTTGCCCGGCGTTCTGCCTCATCACGACCAATTTGGAGCTTACCAACGAGCGGACTGATCGCAGCGAAACGCTGTTGTGCTATTTGCCAATCCTCATCAGCGATCTCCGCAAGATCTTGGTTTACCTGGAGCTTGGCATCCTTGATATCGGCCACTGGCCGTAAATCGCCAATCCTCAGAGCGGTGCTACGTCCCGTCTCAGCAGCAACACCAATGACAGACTCAAAATCTAGAATCTGTGCGATCTGATAAACAATATTGTCCTGTTGTACGAAAGAACCAACATCAATTTTGATTCGTTTCCGGTTAGGTTCAAAAGCCATATTCGGCATTTCGACTTCATCATTCTTATTCATTTGTAGGGATCCACAATTCGCTGAATTCGTTGAGTGGTCGACTGATATCGCAATCCAACTTTCGGGTTGCTAGCAGGTGCCAAAGGTGTGCAATGCCCTCAGCCCGATAGATCCCCATGAAATGACGGGCAAGCAAGTAGTCCATCGTTGCGCACCCCATGTGGCGGACAGTCTCAAGCACCCACCGACTTTCCTCGGCCGAGAACGGCATCCGTTTGTAGCGCTCTAGGAAGCGAATGTTGTCGAACATCTGGTCCCGAATACGGGACTCGTCACAGATATGAAACTCCCACCCCTGGGACCGCGCATAGCTCCAGGCTGCCTTCCATTTCGGCAACCATTCACGCCAGTGCCTACGCCATTCCGTCTCTGGCTTAACTTCTACGAGTACAGGCTTGGGATAGTCATCGTAGGAATGGCTACCTAGGCGGTAATAGACGAGAAAATCGGGAGTATATGTGTAGGTCCGGCCATTTGATGAAACGAAAGGAATCTCTGCTGGCTGTGGAATCACATCCAGTACGTTGAGAGAGAATTCAGTACGAATCAAAAAATCACGCTCCAAAGTGGACTCGTATGCAACCATTGAACTCCCACGGAAAGCATACACCCCCGAGACGCTACGGCGCGTGGGTTTGATTTTACGCATCTGTCTGGGTTGCACTTCATCGCAGCTATTTGTATGCATAGCGTTCCTCATTGCACTTAATCATCAGATTTTTGTCGCAATAATTTGTATACAGGCGATATTCATTCGTTGGCTATAGGCCAACAGTGTTGCACTTATTTCCATACATTACAGCGGCAGCCACCCAAGGCCCGGCGAAATTTCGTTGGCCCACAACGGGGTGCTGTTTCTGGATGAATTGCCCGAATTCGAGCGCAAGGTGCTCGACTCACTGCGCGAGCCGCTGGAGACGGGCCACATCACCATCAGCCGGGCCGCCCGTCAGGTGGATTTCCCCGCCCGCTTCCAGCTGGTGGGCGCCATGAACCCCAGTCCCTGTGGCCACTATGGTGACGGCCAGACCCGCTCCAGCCCGGATCAGATCCTGCGCTACCTCGGCAAACTCTCCGGCCCCTTTCTCGACCGCTTCGACCTGACGGTGGAGGTGCCGCTGCTGCCCAAGGGGAGCCTGACCGGCAAGGCGGAGCGAGGGGAGTCGAGCCGGCAGATCCGCGATCGGGTGCTGGTGGCACGAGAGCGTATGCTGAGCCGCAACGGCAAGCTCAACAACCTGCTGGATAGTCGCGAGATAGAGGATATTTGCCGACTATCACCGCAAGATGCCGAATTTTTGGAGAACGCCATCCAGAAGCTGGGGCTCAGCATCCGGGCCTGGCATCGCATCCTGCGGGTGTCACGCACCATCGCCGATCTGGCCGGGCAACCCGCCATCGGCAAGGAGCATCTTATCGAGGCGCTCGGCTACCGGGCCATGGACAGGCTGCTGTCGCGACTGCGCAGCAGCTGACAGAAGGGAAAGAGTGAGTCCAACCCCGTAAAGGCTCTGAATGGTCTCGCAGGCAATCGGCTGATATTATGGCCACAGATCTGACCACTTGATGGCCCTTTATCGACAGCAAGACGGACCCGACTCATGCCCAACAAGCTGACAGAGCGACTGCGCGGCAGCCTCTCCACCCTGCTCTATTTTTTCAACACCCTCTTCTGGTTTGTTCCCATCTTCTCGCTGGGTCTGCTCAAGCTCCTGCTCCCCCTCAAGGGGTGGCGCACCCTCTGCAACTGGCTGCTGGATGGCTGTGCCAGCTGCTGGATAGGTTTCAACAATCTGATCCAGAAAACCATCATAAAAACCCCTTTCGAGGTGGTCGGAGTGGACAAAGGGCGCCGGAATGAGTGGTATATGGTGATTGCCAACCATCAATCCTGGGTCGACATACTAGTACTGCAGCGGGTTTTTAACCAAAAAATCCCCTTCCTGAAGTTTTTCCTCAAGAAAGAGCTGATTTGGGTACCTTTTCTCGGTCTGGCATGGTGGGCGCTCGACTTCCCCTTCATGCGGCGATATTCCCGGAAATTTCTGGAAAAGAATCCCCATCTGAAGGGAAAAGACATAGAAACAACCCGTAAAGCCTGTGCCAGGTTTCGCCACATTCCAGTGAGTGTGATGAACTTCGTCGAAGGCACCCGCTTCACCAAGGGCAAACATCAGAAGCAGGGTTCGCCCTATCGTCACCTGCTCCACCCGAAAGCGGGGGGCATCGCCTTTACCCTGGCAGCCATGGGTGACCAGTTGCATCAACTGGTGGATGTCACCATCGCCTATCCGGACGGCATCCCCAGCTACTGGGACTTCATGTGTGGCCGGGTCGGGCAAATCAAGGTTCAGGTCCGCTATTTGCCGATCGACCGCAAGCTGGTGGGGGATTACTTCAATGACCCCGAGTTCCAACAAGAGTTTCAACAGTGGTTGAACGGGATCTGGCACGAAAAGGACCAGACCCTGAGCCAACTGCTGGCAACCAAGGCGCAGTAAACATTCATGCTATCCCTGCTTCCCGGCCCGCTGGTGCTGATCATCAGCGCCGGCCTGACCATCCTTTTCACCGCCTTGTGCGCCAGCCTGATCCTGCTGGTGTCGCTGGCCAAACTGCTGCTGCCGATCCCGGTCTTTAGCCGCGCCTGCAGCCGGCTCAACAACCGCTTCATGAGACTGTGGCTGGCCTGCAATGCGCTGGTGATCCGCCTCACCACCCGCATTGACTGGCAGGTGGAGGACAATACCAAGCTGCGCAAGGATGGCTGGTATCTCATCATCAGCAACCATATGAGCTGGACCGATATCGTAGTGCTCGGCCACCTGTTCCGCGATAGGCTACCGGTGCCCAAGTTCTTTATGAAGCACGAGCTCATCTACATCCCGCTGCTGGGGCTCGCCTGCTGGGGGCTCGATATGCCCTTTATGCGTCGCTACTCACGGGAGTTTTTGCTGAAGAACCCGCACCTGCGCGGCAAGGATATCGAGACCACCCGCAATGCCTGCGAGAAGTTTCGCCATATCCCCACTACCGTCATCAATTTCGTGGAAGGGACCCGCTTCACCGAGCAGAAACGGGATGCGGCCCGCTCCCGCTACCGCCATCTGATGCCCCCCAAAGCGGCGGGGCTGGCCTTTACGCTGGCAGCCATGGGCGAGCAGTTCGACAGCCTGATCAACGTCACCATCCGCTATCCGGACAACGCCGAGACCCCGTTCAAGGACTTCCTGATGGGACGGGTAAAACGCATTCAGGTGCGGATTGAGGAGCTGCCGGTGAATGAACAGCTGATAGGAGATTACTTCAACGACAAGCAGTTCAAGCGCGGTTTTCAGGAGTGGCTAAACCAGCGCTGGCAGGAGAAGGACGAGGTGCTGGAGGGGTGGCAGAGCGGTCAGGTGCCGCTGCCGGTTGCCGCCAAATCCGGGGATGAATCCAAAGAGAGCGCAGAAGCCAACTCGGCCAACTGATCTTCGGAAAAGACTGCAATCCCGTGGCGGCGCAGCAGGGCAGTGGTCTTGCCCTCGCCCGCCACAGAAACACCTTCAAAGCGGCCGTTATAGATACGGCCGCTGCCACATGAGGGGCTCCCCTCTTTCAGCAGGGCGAAGCGAATGCCCTGCGTCTGACAAATAGCCAACGCCAGCTCGGCGCCGCGATCAAACTCTTCAGTCACATCCAGCCCGCTCGCCGTCACTACCCGTTCGCCCTGCCGCTCGGCAGGAGGACGCGGGGTCGGCAGACCGCCCGCCACTTCGGGGCAGAAGGCCAGCGCCCGCCCCTCGGCACCCAGCGCACTCAGCCAGTCGCTGACGATCCCCTTGCTCTGGCCGTCGTAACGCACCGGCTGACCCAGCAAGCAGGCGCTAACTAAAACCTTCCCTCTCATACTTCTGCTCTATGAATTTTATTGAACCCAACCCATCCGGAATTTTTTGCTGTTTCAATAATGAAATCCATGTCTATCAAATCACCATCGGACAATAATTCTTCACTCATTTCTACAGAACAATAAAAGCACTGTTCATTGTCTGCCCACCCAACAGTCGCTAGTGTGTAGACTTGCATATCTTCATGCAAACGGAGCCCAACAAATGGAACGAAGGGCAAGCTAAGCTCTTTGGCGCCAGCACAAAAACAGGTTTTATCCACATCTCGCACAATTAGCGAAAGTTTCACTTTGTAATTCATAGCAACAACGATCTCTCTTTTACGCTTCTGCTCCGTGCATCACCTGATCGAACATCACGCAACAGGGGCTCTCCAGCCGGTAGAGGATGGCAGGACGCTGTTTGCCGGTGCGCTTGCGGCCGGTATCCACCAGAATGTCGGCGCGATGGATCCGCTTGCGAAAGGCGGCCGTATTCATGGGTGTTTGCAGGATGATTTCGAAGGCGCGTTGCACCTCGGAGAGGGTGAACTCGGGCCCCAGCAGTTGCAGCGGCAGGGTGCTGTAGCGGCTCTTGATCCGCAACCGCTCCAACCCCTTGGCGATGAGCTGAACATGGTCGAAGGCGAGGCTCAGCCCCGGCAGGTTGGCGAGCGGATGCCAGCAGCCGTGGATCGCTTCCACTTCCGGATCCACCAGACAGAGATAGACCAGGGTCGTGGACCAGCCGCGGGGATCCCGCTCCAGATTGCCGAGGGTGCAGACCTGCTCACTGTAGCAGTGACCTAGCCCCCACTCCGCCAGCAGGCGGCGCTGGGCGGCATCGAGATCCCGATCACGGGTCTCGTCGATGCGCAGCGCAGGCAGTTGCCAGCAGTGGGCAAAGGGGGGGCGATCGCGGGTCTCGAGGAGCAGCTCGAGCCGCTCCTCATGCAACCGCAGCACCACCATATCCAGACTCATTCTCAGCATGCCGATCGCCCTGCTCGCCTTCCATTAATGTTTGGTAGATAATATCACACGAATAGTATGTGCAGGAGCCAATCATGGGAACCGTCGCCAGCCTGGATATTGATGCGCAGAAGGGCTTTACTCCCCTCTGCCCGAACGAACTGCCCGTCGCGGGCGGTGATGATATTGTGGCTGCGCTCAACGCTCAGGCCACCCTCGCCACGCTGCGGATCGGCAGCAAAGACTCTCACCCTGCCAATGCCGACTGGGCCGTCTCTGACCCCGCAGGCATGCTGTTGCCGCTGGATCTGCCCAACGCCGACCTCACCTGGCCGGTGCACTGCGTACCGGGCAGCAAGGGCTTCGAGCTGCTCGACGGCCTGCCCGCCCCCATCGACTATGACTTCTTCGTCTGGAAGGGGGTCGAGCCTGATCTGCATCCCTACGGCACCTGCTTCCACGACCTGGCTGAACGGCGCAGCACCGGACTCATCGAATTCCTGCAAGCCCGCAAGGTCGATACCGTACTGGTCGGCGGCCTCGCCACCGACTACTGTGTCAAAACCAGCGTGCTGCAACTGCGCCGCGCCGGTTTCCGGGTGATCGTCCATCTCGATGCCTGCCGTGGCATCGCCCCCGAGACGGTTGCCAGCGCCCACACCCAGATGATCGAGGCTGGCGCCGAACTGGCCCAGACCCTGATCGATGTACAACGCCTGCTGGACGCCTGATATGCCACCGATTCTTACCAGCCTGCTCGACACCGACGCCTGCACGTTACATATGCGGCAGGGGAGCTCCATCGTGCTCACCAGTCTGCGAGGAGCCTGATATGCCCCCAATCCTCACCAGCCTGCTCGACACCGATGCCTACAAGCTGCATATGCAGCAGGCGGTGTTCCATCGCTATCCGGATGCCGAGGTGGTGGCCGAGTTTCACAGCCGCAATGAAGAGGATCTGCTGCCCATGATGGGGCAGATCGAGGAGCAACTGCGCCTCGCCGGATCCCTGCGACTGACCAAGCCAGAGCTCGATTTTCTGGCCGAACGCCCCTTCTTCACCCCTGACTACCTCGACCACCTGCGCCGCAAGCCGCTCGACGCCTCCCTGCTCAAGGTGTTCGAGCAGGATGGCCGCATCAATGTGCGGGTCGAGGGCCCCTGGCAGGATGTGATCCTGTGGGAGATCCCGGTGCTCGCCATCATCAGCGAGATGCGCAACCGCTTCCGCTATCCCCAGTTCGGCGTCAGCCATGCGCTGGAGCGGCTCGATCAGAAGATCGACAAGCTGGAGAAGGAGCTGAGCCGCGACGAGATGAGCGAGTTCAACCTCATCGACTTCGGCACCCGCCGCCGCTTCTCTCACGCGGTACAGGATGCGGTAGTGGGTCGCCTCAAGGAGCGGCTGCCGGCGTTTCGCGGCACCAGCAACTACATGCTGGCCCAGAAGTACAAGCTGCCCGCTGTTGGCACCCAGGCCCATGAGTGGTTCCAGGCGCACCAGCAGCTCGGCTTCCCGCTGGAGCACAGCCAGCGCGCGGCCCTCACCAGCTGGCTGGACGAGTTCACCGACCATCTCGGTATCGCCCTGACCGACTGCATCACCATGGATGCCTTCCTGCGCGACTTCGACTTCGAGCTGGCCAGCAGCTATCAGGGCTTGCGCCACGACTCCGGCGATCCCGTGGTGTGGGGCGAGAAGGCGATCAGCCACTATCAGCGCCTCGGCATCGACCCCACCGACAAGACCCTGGTCTTCTCCGACGGGCTCAACCTCGACAAGGCGGTGCAGCTGTTCCGTCACTTCCGTGGCCGCATCAACACCAGTTTCGGCATCGGCACCAAGCTCACCTGCGATCTGCCCGGTGTCAGCCCGATGAACATCGTCTTCAAGCTGATCGAGTGCAATGGCGGCCCGGTCGCCAAGATCTCCGACAGTCCGGGCAAGACCCTCTGTCGGGATGCGGAGTTTATCCGCAACCTCAAACAGGCGTTCCACGTCGGGGTCTGATCTTCCCGATCACCAGAAAACAAAAAGCCCGCCGGTTCGCACCGGCGGGCTTTTTTATCGACTCAAGGGGTATCAGTCTTTCTTGGCCAGCAGGAACTGCACCAGCTTGTTGAACTGCTCTTGAGAGGTGATGGATTCAATCTTCACCATGTACTTGCCGTTCACCAGGAAAGCCGGTACACCGCGAATGTTGTAGCTCTCGGTGTTGCGATCGAACTGGGAGACCATGCCGGAGACGGCGAAGCTGTCGACGGCACCGTCGAACTCTTCAGCCGGTACGCCGTTGTCCACGAAGATCTTCTTCACATCGTCACGGCTCATCGGCGGCTGACGTTGGGTGTGGATCTTGGTGAAGATGGCCGGAGTCAGCTTGGCTTCGGCATTGAGCAGGCTGGCAACGGCATAGGCACGCTGCATCTCGGGGCCCATCTCGCGACCGAGGAAAGCAACCGGGTTCTTCTTGAGGGGCACACCCTCTGGCAACCCGGCCTTCAACTGTTCAACGATCGGTTCGAAGGTAGCGCAGTGCGGGCAGTAGTAGGAGAAGAACTCCATCACTTCCGGCTGGGCACTGCCAGTCTGTTTGACCACATCGTAGTTGACGCCTTCCTTGAACTCGGGGGCGGCGTGAACCATGGGGATCATCAGCATGGCAGCAAGGAAAAATAGAACTTTTTTCATGATGTTTCCTGTTAAGGGATCACTGTGAGGCACGCCCGGCGAACCGAAGCAGTGCCAAGCCTATTGTTTCGCCATGCTGACGTCAATGGTCAGGGCCGGAGATCGAGTCCCCCTTGCCGCGCAAGATCCCTTCTATTTTCACCAGTTTGGCATCAGACTCAACGGCGGCGCCTTGAGTACTTCCAGCTGATCGTGCAGGGTCGCAATCTGCTGGCGCCAGTAGTGATCGGTATTGAACCAGGGGAAGTGACGGGGGAAGGCGGGATCTTCCCAGCGCCGCGCCAGCCAAGCCATGTAGTGAACGATGCGCATCGCCCGCAGCGGCTCGATCAGCGCCAGCTCCCGCGAGTCGAACTCCATAAACTCCTCGTAGCCCGCCAGCAGGGTGTCGAGCTGGATCTGCTGCTCGTGGCGCTCGCCGCTCAGCATCATCCAGAGATCCTGAATCGCGGGGCCGGTACGGCAATCATCGAGGTCGACAAACATGGGGCCATCGCGCCACAGGATGTTGCCCGGGTGGCAATCGCCATGCAGGGAGATCTGCGCCACATCCAGGGTCATAGCGTCGCAGACATGTTTGATCAGCTCGTCGAGCACCCCGAAGAATTGCTTCGCCAGCCCGCTTGGCAGCCATTCGCCAGACGCCAGCAGCTGACGCGGTTCATGCAGCATGCTATCCACGTCGAGCCGTACCCGATGGTGGAACGGCTTGCTGGCGCCGATCTGATGAATGCGGCCGAGGAAACGCCCCACCCACTCCAGCTGGTCAAGGTTATCCACCTCGAACTGGCGGCCACCGACGCTCTGCCAGATGGCAAAGGGGTAGCCCTCGTGCTCCAGCAGGGTCTCGCCCGCGAAGGCGAGCGGTGCGGCGACCGGGATCTCAGCCTCTGCAAGGCGGGTGGCAAACTCGTGCTCCTCGAGGATCTGGGCCCTGCTCCAGCGGCCGGGACGGTAGAACTTCACCACGTAGCGGCGACGATCCTCATCCTGAAACTGGTAGACCCGGTTTTCGTAGCTGTTGAGCTCGATAAGGCCGGAGTCGAGCCGCAGGCCACTGAGATCGAGCGCATCCATGATGAGGTCGGGATTGAGGTCGGAATAGTTGAAACGCATGTCATCCACCATAAGAAAGGGGCGCCGTTGCGCCCCATTCTATCACTACTGACCGGCGTTGCCGTGCTCGCTGGTGACCGGACTGGTGTCACGCCCGGCCCGCAGCCACACGCAGTTACAACCGGCTGATAAACTTGCTGCCCTGGCGCAGGTTGCCCTTGCTGTCATCGGGCGCAGCCCCCTCCCGTTTCAGCACAAACTGGATATCCAGCGCCGGCCGTTTCAGGTTGTAGGGATCGACCGCCAGACTGACCGGCAGGGTGTAGATCTCGCCCGCCTTCAGGGTCACTTCACGGGGGCCGAACCACTGATACTCGGGCAAGCCCTCCACATCCAGCTGGTAGGTCTGGGACTGCAGGGTCTTGTTGAGGATCTTGAGGGTGTAGGTGTTCTCAATCAGCCCCTCGCTGTTTTCGCGGAACAGCTGGTTGCGATCCCGCAAGATATCGAGCCCCATCGGCATGATGGACATGGCGTTGTAGACAAATACCCCCAGCATCACCGCCATCACCAGCCCGTAACCAATCAGCTTGGGCCGCGCCACATGGGTGGAGTCGTTGGCCAGCTTGTGCTCTGTGGTGTAGCTGATGAGCCCTTTCGGGTAACCCATCCGCTCCATGGTCTGGTCGCAGGCATCGACGCAGGCACCGCAGTTGATGCACTCGTACTGCAGGCCGTCGCGAATATCGATACCGGTCGGGCAGACCTGCACGCAAAGATCGCAGTCGATACAGTCGCCCAGCCCCATCGCCTTGGGATCCGCCTTGCGGGAACGGGCGCCACGGGTCTCGCCACGCTTGGTGTCATAGCCGACGATGAAGGTGTCCTTGTCGAACATGGCGGACTGGAAGCGGGCATAGGGGCACATGTGGATACACATGATGGCACGCATCCAGCCAGCGTTGCCGTAGGTAATGATGGTGAAGAAGATCACCCAGAACAGCACCCATCCGCTGGCCTGCAGAGTGAAGAGGTCCGGCACCAGTTCAGTTACATCCTGGAAGTAGGCGACGAAGGTCAGGCCGGTCACCAGCGAGATCGCCAGCCAGGCCAGATGCTTGGCCCCCTTACGGGCCAGCTTCTCGCCGCTCCAGGGCGCCTCGTCCAGCTTGCGCCGCTTGTTGGCGGGCCCTTCCAGCTTCTCTTCAAACCAGATGAACATGAAGGTCCAGACTGTCTGCGGGCAGAGATAGCCACACCAGACCCGACCGAGGAAGGTGGTAATAAAGAAGAGTCCGAAGGCGGCGATCATGAAGAGCCAGGCGAGCAGGGTCAGATCCTGCGGCCAGATGGTGGCGCCAAAGATATGGAACTGCTGGTGACCGAGGTCGAACAGCACCGCCTGTCGCCCGTCGTAACGCAGCCAGGGCAGCAGCACGAACAGCGCCACAAAGAACCAGCCCATGGCCTTGCGCATCCGCTGCCAATACCCTTTCTGGGCCCGCACATAGATGCGGTTACCCGGGTTGAATCTGTCGTCGCTGGCTTTGAACGTATTGGGGTTGAAGGTCCCGGTTACGCCCTTGTCGGTGACGTCCTTGATATCGATTTTATCGTGGTCGGCCATTGCAAGACATCGCTCCCTTATTTGTTATGGAGCGGATTATATCTTAAACAGCATGCTAATTGTGTGGATTAGATGTATCTAATATTGGGGTTGGATCGCAATTTTCGGCAACAAAAAAGCGCATCACCCCGGGGTGATGCGCTTCCGCTAAAGATTCACTTGATTCCGCGGGCCTTGAGCAGTGCCTCTTTGAAATCGGGCACGTGATCCTTGGCCAGACCGGGGATCATCGCCTGCTTGTCGGATTCCCGCATCTTGAGGTGATAGATCAGCATGTCGTCGGTCAGCTCGGACAGAGGCCCTTCAAATCCCGCTTCTTGGGCCAGTTTGGCAACAAACTGCACCAGGCTGAGATCCTGTTCCTTGATCCAGGCAGGCTGCAACAACTCCAGCAGCTCTTCGATACGATGACATTGCATAGACAACCTCTTTAATCTGTCACGTTAAATTCAGGCAACCTTACCCATCAAGGCTACTTCGATTCGATCCCGCCCATTATGCTTGGCCTGATAGAGTGCCGCATCCGCTTTTTGGATCAAATCGGCGATTTTCATGCTGTTGTCCGGTATCAGTGTCGCAACACCAAAACTACATGTGACCCGACCGGAGACCAGTGACTTCTGGTGCGGGATGGCCAGCTCCTTGAGCGCCTGCCGCACATTGTCCGCCACCTGCAGTGCCCCCTGCATGCCGGTGCAGGGCAGCAGCAATGCAAACTCTTCGCCACCGTAACGGGCCGCCAGATCGTCCTCGCGCCGCTCCACCTCGGCCAGCAGCCCCGCCACCTGTTGCAGGCAGTCATCCCCCAGCTGATGGCCGTAGAGATCGTTGAACTGCTTGAAGTAATCCACATCCACCAGCACCAGCGACAACGGCGCCCGGGCGCGGTGACAGCGCCGCCAGGCCCGCTCCAGAGAGTCGTCGAGATGGGCGCGGTTGGCGATGCCGGTCAGTCCGTCGAGGCGGGAGGTGAGGCGCAAATGCTCGGAGACAGCCTTCAGTTCGGCAACCAGCTCGGCGTTGGAGAAACGGTGGTGGAGCGAGGCGATCTGATCCCGCCGCATCCGGCGCAGCAGGGTCGGCAGAAAGACAAACAGATAGCCCGCCAGCATGCAGGAGACGATCCGCTCCTGCTCGTTGCCATTGCCCAGCTCGAACAGCATCGCCATGCCCAGCGGCAGGGCGGAACCATAGAGGGTACGGCGGCTGCCAAACAGCATGATGGCGCTGCCGGTAAGAATGAGGCTGGAGAGCATCATCATGGCGGCCCGGTAGGTATCGGGCAGCTTGTCCATGTAGAGCAGTACCCCGAGGGCCCAGATGATGGAGGTGATGGTGGCTCCGATAAAGAGCTCCCGCTCCAACACCGGCAGCGGAGTCTGGTGCAGGCGGGCTCGACGCCAGCGCAGGTGCCAGCCCCGACCCAGCAGCCACAGGAAAGTGCCTGCCAGCCAACCGAGCGCTTCGATGGCGGGTAGATAGTCGTGAAACAGCAGACTCCAGCCAAATGCCAACACGCCCAAACAGGGGAGACTGAACGATGCATGGGTATAGAGCTGGGCCATAATGGCCTGCTTAACCTGGCGTGTCACACTCTGGGTCAACTGAGTACTCCTGTACAAGAGCCGAGCAGTCTACCATTACCCCCTGACCCGCAACAATAAAGCGCCGCTTATTAAGAAGTTAATCAATCAATAACGATTTCTTCTGCGCTGGCAGGTGAGTCCTTGCTCACCCCTTCTCCAATTCGTCGAGGATCGGGCACTCGGGATTTTCATCCCCGTGGCAGCAGCAAACCAACCCTTCCAGGGAGGTAAGCATGGCCTGCAGCCCGGCAATGCGGGCGCGCAGATCGACGATCTTCTCCTGCGCCAGCTTCTTCACCTGGGCACTGGTTCTGTGCTCGTCCCGATAGAGCGCCAGCAGCTCCTGACACTCCTCCAGATTGAAGCCGGTCTCCCGCGCCCGCTTGACGAAACGCAGCTCGCGCAGCGCCCCCTCGGTGTAACTGCGATATCCGTTGTCACTGCGTACCGGGGCTGTGATGAGGCCAATGCTCTCGTAATAACGGATGGTCTTGGCAGTCAGCCCTGTGGCCTTGGCAACCTTGCTGATGTTCATTTATGCCTCCTTATTGATCGGGTTGGATGCTGGCCCGTGCGCCGCCCTGGGCTGCCAGCGTTTCAATAACAGGGAATTGCTCAAAACGGTAATGCTGCTCAGGGCCATGGCCGCCCCCGCCAGCTCGGGGCTGAGGTAGCCCAGTGCCGCCAACGGAATGCCGATGATATTGAACACGAAGGCCCAGAACAGATTCTGCTGGATGGTGCGCCAGGTCGCCGCCGAGATGTCGATGGCATCGGCCACCAGCCGCGGGTCGGATCGCATCAGGGTGATGGAAGCGGTCTCCATCGCCACATCGGAGCCGGATCCCATGGCGATGCCGACATCCGCCGCCGCCAACGCCGGAGCATCGTTCACCCCGTCCCCCACCATGGCCACCAGCCCGCGGGTTTGCGCCCGCAGCGCCTCCACTTTCTCCACCTTGCCGGCTGGCAGTACAGAGTCAAAGGCCCCGTCCAGCCCCAGCTTGGCGGCAATATGGGCCACCGGCGCCGGTGCATCGCCGCTCACCAGCCAGCTGGCAATGCCGCGCTGACGCAGAGTGGCGATGGCTTCCGGACTCTCGGGGCGCAGGGTATCGGCCAGCGCCGCGATACCGGCCACCACGCCGTCGATGGCCACCCAAACCCGGGTCGCCCCATCGGCGGCTTGTTCATCCTGTTGCGGCGGTTCAATGCCGAGCTGGGCTAGCAGGGAACCATTACCGATAGCGACCCTGTGACCCTCCACCTGACCCACTATACCGGCACCGACCCGCACCTCTACCTCATCGGGCTGAGGCAGTATCGCCTCCTTGCCGACTGCCTCGCGCATGGCCAGCGCCAGCGGGTGTTCGCTCGCCTGCTGCAGGGCGGCAGCGAGGCGCAGTTGCTCGTCATTGCCGCTCCAGCTCGCCAGCACCGGCTTGCCTTGAGTGAGCGTGCCGGTTTTGTCGAAGATGAGCGCCTTGATGGCGTGAGCCTTCTGCAGGGTATCGACATCTTTGATCAGAATGCCGTGACGCGCCGCCACCCCGGTGCCGGTAACGATGGCCGCCGGCGTTGCCAGCCCCAGCGCGCAGGGACAGGCGATCACCAGCACGGCCACCGCCGCCAGCAGCGCCTGACCGAAGTCGTTGCTGATGGCGTACCACACCAGCAGGGTGAACAGGGCGATGGCCATCACCACCGGCACGAACACGGCGGAGACCTTGTCCACCAGCTGCTGCAGCGGCGCCTTGCCCATCTGGGCGCTCTCCACCAGCGCGATGATCTTGCTGAGGCTGGAATCCTCCCCCACGGTAGTGGCTTCGATCTCCAGCACACCGGAGCGGTTGATTGCACCGCCCAGCACCTTGTCGCCCACACTGCGCGGCACCGGCAGGCTCTCACCGGTGAGGATCGACTCGTCCAGCTCGCTGGCGCCGCTCACGATTTTGCCATCCACCGGCACCCGCTCACCCACCAACACCCGCAACCGATCGCCGCGCAGCACCTCGTCAATGGCGACGCTCTGCCAGCTCTCGCCACGCCAGACGGTGGCGGTCTCCGGCCGCAGCGCCATCAGTTCGCGAATGGCGGACTGGGTGCTGCGTCTGGCCCGTGCCTCCAGCAGTTTTCCCAACGAAATCAGGGTAATGATGATGGAGCTCGCCTCGAAATAGAGCTTGCCGCTGGCAGCCATCCCCAGCGTCAACAACAGATAGAGGCTGTAGAAGTAGGCGGCGCTGGTACCGGTGGCCACCAGCACATCCATATTGGCTGCGCGGTTCTTGATGGCGAGCCAGGCGCCGCGATAGAAGCGGGCGCCGATCCAGAACTGCACCGGGGTGGCGAGCAGCAGCTCCAGCCAGGCGGGCAGATGCCAGGGGAACAGTCCGGCCATGGCCAGCATCCCCACCAGCAGCGGCAACGTCAGCAAAGCCGAGACGATGACCCGGGTTTGAGCCTGACGGGCAGTAGCGGCCTCCTGCGCTTCCCGCTCCAGCAACTGCTGGCGACGGCCGCTGGCCGAGCCTTGTGCCAACTGGGCGCCAAAGCCGAGCGCTTCGATCTGCTCGCGCAAAGCGGCTGGCGTCTGCATCCCGGGGACCAGCACGATCCGGGCCTGTTCGATGGAGAAGTTGACCTCGGCCGAGATAACGCCGGGCAGCGCGGCCAGCATCTTGTTCAGTCGAGCCGAACAACCGGCACAAGTCATACCGGTAATTTGAAACAAAAAGGTCTCGCTGCCGTAGTCGTAACCCTGACTCTTGATGCTGTCGAGCACCGCAGACAGGCGATCGGGGCTGGCCAACTCGATGGCCGCCTGCTCCAGCGCGAAGTTGACTGTGGCCTCGACCCCTTCAAGCTCGTTGAGGGCGGTCGTGATGCGGCCTGCGCAGTTGGCGCAGCTCATGCCGCTGAGCGGCAACTGCAGATGAATGGGTGATTGAAGATGAGTGGTCATGTTGTTCCTCCCCGGAACCCGTCGGCACCACAAAACGCCGACGGGTAAACCCTAACCTTTACTGTAAGGGTAAGCTCAAGCCACATGATCCACTTTTTGCAGATGAAAAAACGGCGCCCGTTTGCTGCCAGAGAGCAAACGGGCGCCGCATTCAGCTATTGCGCGGTGTGAGCGGAGCTCAGATGCCGTACTGGGCGCGATAAGCATTCATGGCCGCCAGTTGCTCAGCCAGCTCCGGCTGTTCGCCCTGCTTCTCTTCCAGATACTGGATCAGGTCGCTCATCTGGATGATGGCGATGATGTGGGCGCCGTAGTCACGTTCCACTTCCTGAATGGCGGAGAGCTCGCCCTTGCCCTTCTCCTGACGGTCCAGCGCGATCAGCACGCCCGCCAGCGAGGCGCCGTTGGCCTGGATCAGATCCATGGATTCCCGGATGGCGGTGCCGGCGGTGATGACGTCGTCCACCAGCATGATGCGCCCCTTGAGCGGGCTGCCCACCAGATTGCCGCCCTCGCCGTGATCCTTGGCCTCCTTGCGGTTGAAACACCAGGGCACATCCACATCGTGCTGCTCCACCAGCTGCACAGCAGTGGCGGAAGCGATGGGGATCCCCTTGTAGGCCGGGCCAAACAGCACATCGAACTCGATGCCGGCATCCATCAGGGCGGCGGCATAGAAGCGGCCGAGACGGGCCAGATCGCGGCCGCTGTTGAACAGACCGGCGTTGAAGAAGTAGGGGCTTTTACGACCGGATTTCAGGGTAAATTCACCGAATTTGAGGACCTGTTTCTCCAGGGCGAACTCGATAAATTGACGCTGGTAGGCTTTCATTCTGGCTCCTTGCTTGGCTTGTCGTTGTCTTGTGTGGGGGTATAAAAAAACGCGGTCAATGCCGCGTTTGCAGGATCTGTTGACGCTTCGTCACAGCCGCGACGGAGTCGGTTTTTGCGCAGAACTAGGCATGAGATGCGAAGTTTGGTAATCCAAACGAGGCATCGAATAACGACGTTATGCACAAAAACAGACCCGTCCCTACGGGTTGCGTGGCAAAGGATGCCATGCGTTGTTGCAGGACTTGCCAATGGAATAACCATTGGCGGCATCCTGCGCCTAGCCTGGCATCCTTTGACACTGCAACGCGACTTGTGCCGAAACATCAACAGGTCCTGGTATCAGGAGAGCGACTGCTTCTGCAGCGCAATGATGTCGGCGATGCCGCCCTTGGCGAGCGCCAGCATCTCCAGCAGCTCTTCATGGGTGAAGGGCTCGGCCTCCGCGGTGCCCTGCACCTCGATGATGCGACCATCTTCGGTCATCACCACGTTCATGTCGGTCTCGGCGGCGGAGTCTTCGATGTACTCCAGATCGCAGATGGCTTCGCCCTGATACATGCCGACGGAGACGGCGGCGATCATCTGCTTGAGCGGGCTCTGCTTGATCATGCCCTTCTCGACCATCCAGTTCAGCGCATCCACCAGCGCCACGCAGGCACCAGTAATGGAAGCGGTGCGGGTGCCGCCATCGGCTTGCAGCACGTCACAGTCAACTGTGATGGAGTGCTCGCCCAGCGCAGTCAGGTCTACCGCTGCGCGCAGGGAGCGGGCGATCAGCCGGGAGATCTCCAGAGTGCGGCCACTCTGCTTGCCGGAGGCCGCTTCGCGGTTCATCCGGGAGTGAGTGGAGCGCGGCAGCATGCCGTATTCGGCAGTCACCCAGCCCTGGTTCTTCCCTTTCAGGAAGCGAGGCACGCTGGTGTCGACGCTGGCGGTGCAGAGCACGCGAGTGTTACCGAACTCCACCAGCACTGAGCCTTCTGCATGTTTGGTGAAATTGCGGGTAATGGTAACCGGGCGAAGTTGCGCGGCACTGCGATCGCTTGGACGTGACATGGAACGGACCTCTGGGCTGGCTCAAATTGGCGGGGGATTATAAGTGATCCCGCCCCAAATATCAGCCGCTAAAACCACGGCATCGGCTGACGAACAGGGCCGGGCTGAGTATACTGGCCGCACACTTCATCAAGCTCGGAACAATCAATGATTCACAGCATGACCGCCTACGCCCGCAAGGAATTCAAGGGCGACTGGGGCACAGCCGTTTGGGAAATTCGTTCGGTAAACCAGCGCTATCTGGAGACCTACATTCGCCTGCCGGAGCAACTGCGCAGCCTGGAGCCGGTACTGCGTGAGCGTTTCCGCGCCAAACTGCAGCGCGGCAAGGTGGAGTGCAACCTGCGTTTCGAGGCTGCTCAGGCCGCAGCCAGCCAGCTGCACATCAATGAAGAGCTGGCCAAGCTCATCATCGACAGCGCCAGCTGGGTAATGAAAGAGGCGGGTCAGGGCCAGCTCAATCCGGTCGACGTGCTGCGCTGGCCGGGCGTCATGGCTGCCGCCGAGCAGGACATGGACGCGGTCGCCACCGAGCTGCTCGGCGGTTTTGACCAGACCATGGAAGATTTCCTCGCCTCCCGCGCCAGCGAAGGGGCCAACCTAAAGGCGCTGATCGAACAGCGTCTGGCCGGTATTCAGGTGGAAGTGAAGAAGGTGCGCGTCCACCTGCCGCAGATCATCGAGTGGCAGCGCCAGAAGCTCACCGACCGGCTGGCCGAAGCCAAGGTCGAGCTGGACCCGGCCCGCATCGAGCAGGAGATCGTGCTGCTGGCCCAGAAGATCGACGTGGCCGAAGAGCTGGATCGTCTGGAGATGCACATCAGCGAGACCAACAAGATCATGAAGAAGGGTGGCGCCTGCGGTCGTCGTCTCGACTTCATGATGCAGGAGTTCAACCGCGAGTCGAACACCCTCGGCTCCAAGTCAATCAATGCCGAAGTGACCCAGTCCGCCGTCGAGCTGAAGGTTCTCATCGAGCAGATGCGCGAGCAGATTCAGAACATCGAGTGATGAGTCACCGACCATCCGGTTGTTGCCTGCAAAAGAGCCCTTGACTCCTCAAGGGCTCTTTTATTTTCAGGCCATCGCACCTGTCGCCCGCCTCCGGTAAGTCAGCGGCTGGGGAACACCCTAGCCTATCGGCATCACCAGCGCAGGTTGTTGAGGGTCGCTCAGCCGCTCGGCCAGATAGTCAACCAGCAGCCGCACCTTGGGGGAGAGGTGGCGGTTATGGGGATAGAGGGCCCAGATCCCCTCGGCCGGGGCCCGCAGTTCAGGCAGCAACTCGATCAGCTCGCCTCGGGCCAGATGGTCGCTCACGTAGTAGTCCGGCAGCTGGATGATGCCGATCCCCTTGAGCGCCGCATCCAGCAGGGCGTGGCCGCTGTTGCACTGCAACAGGCCGCGCACCCGCACGCTGTGGGAGTGCCCATCCAGAGTGAAGTGCCACTCGTCGCTATTGCCCACCAGACAGGTATGGCGGGTCAGCTCGGAGAGGCTGTTGGGCATGCCGTGGCGGGCGGTGTAGGCCGGTGACGCGCAGACATAGGGCACCCGCTGTGCCAGCTTGCGCGCCACCAGCGTCGAATCCTTGAGGTGGCCAAGCCGAAGCGCCAGATCGTAGCCTTCGTGCACCAGATCCAGCAGCTGGTTGGTGAGGTTGAGGGTCACCTCCAGCTGGGGGAAACGCACCATGAAGTCATTCACCAGCGGGGCGATGCGGCTCTCGCCATAGGAGACGGGGGCAGTGATGCGCAGCGAACCCTGCGGCACCGCCTGATGGCGCCCCACCGCCAGCTCCGCCTCGTAGAGGTTGTCGAGCAGCTGACGACAGTGGCGATAGTAGATCTCGCCGAGCTCGGTGAGCCGCACCTGACGGGTGGTGCGCAGCAGCAGCTTGGCCTGCAGCCGATCCTCCAGCTGCGCCACCTGACGGCTCACTTGCGCCACCGATACTCCCAGCTTGCGTGCCGCCGGAGTAAAGCCCCCCTGCTCCGCCACGCTGACAAATTCACAGATCCCTTCCCAGCCGAACATTATTACCTATGTGTAAAAGTGATTTGAGATTTTCCCTCATTATCACCAAATCGGCGGGAAACTACACTGAATGTCCGAACTCATCTCTGTTCACCCTGCTCAACAAGAAGGATGTCATTCATGGCACAGGTTCAAAGCATCAAGTGTAAAGCCGCCATCGCCTGGGGCCCGGGTCAGCCCCTCTCCATCGAAGAAGTCGAGGTCATGCCACCGCAAGCGGGCGAAGTGCGGGTGCGCATCGTCGCGACCGGCGTCTGCCACACCGATGCCTTCACCCTCTCCGGTGAAGATCCGGAAGGGGTCTTCCCCTGCATTCTCGGTCACGAGGGGGGCGGCATCGTCGAATCGGTCGGCGAAGGGGTCACCAGCGTCAAGGTGGGCGATCACGTGATCCCGCTCTACACCCCCGAATGCGGCGAGTGCAAATTCTGCAAATCCGGCAAGACCAACCTCTGCCAGAAGATCCGCGCCACCCAAGGCAAGGGGCTGATGCCGGACGGTACCACCCGCTTCTCGAAAGATGGCCAGCCCATCTATCACTACATGGGCACCTCCACCTTCAGCGAATACACGGTACTGCCGGAGATCTCCATCGCCAAGGTGGACCCGGCCGCCCCGCTGGAAGAGGTCTGCCTGCTCGGTTGCGGCGTCACCACCGGCATCGGCGCCGTGATGAACACCGCCAAGGTGAAAGAGGGTGAGAGCGTCGCCATCTTCGGGCTCGGTGGCATCGGCCTCTCGGCGGTGATCGGGGCTCGTCTGGCCAAGGCCGGTCGCATCATCGCCATCGACATCAACGAGAGCAAGTTCGAACTGGCCCGCAAGCTGGGCGCCACCGACTGCATCAACCCGAACGACTACGACAAACCGATTCAGGAGGTGATCGTCGAGCTGACCGACGGCGGCGTCGACTTCTCCTTCGAGTGCATCGGCAACGTCAAGGTGATGCGCGCGGCGCTCGAGTGCTGCCACAAGGGGTGGGGCGAATCGGTCATCATCGGCGTCGCCGGAGCGGGTCAGGAGATCAGCACCCGTCCGTTCCAACTGGTGACAGGTCGGGTCTGGCGTGGCAGCGCCTTCGGCGGGGTACGCGGTCGCAGCGAACTGCCGAGCTATGTGCAGCGCTACATGCAAGGTGAGTTCCGCCTCGATGACTTCATCACCCACACCATGCCGCTTGAGCAGATCAACGAGGCGTTCGATCTGATGCACCAAGGCAAGAGCATCCGCACCGTCATCCACTACTGAGCATGATCACCCCGCCCGCCATCGTGGGCGGGGTGCAGGAGTCTTTCGATGAATCTGGAGATTATCAGCAGCAACAAGAGCTTCGGCGGCTGGCACAAGCGCTATCGCCACCACGCCAGCGTGCTCGGCTGCGAGATGAATTTTGCCATCTATCTGCCGCCTCAGGCCCTTACCGGCCAGAAGGTACCCGTGCTCTACTGGCTCTCCGGCCTCACCTGCACCGATGAGAACTTTATGCAGAAGGCGGGCGCCCAGCGCATCGCCGCCGAGCTCGGCATCGCACTGGTGGCGCCGGACACCAGCCCCCGTGGCGACGGCATAGCCGACGACCCCGGTTATGACCTCGGCATGGGCGCAGGCTTTTACGTCAATGCCAGCCAGAGCCCCTGGCAGGCGCACTACCAGATGTATGACTACGTCACCCGCGAACTGCCTGACTTGATAGAGACCCACTTCCCGGTCTCGACCCGGCGCGCCATCAGCGGCCACTCCATGGGCGGTCACGGTGCGCTGATCGCCGCGTTGCGAGAGCCGGGTCGCTACCGCTCGGTGTCGGCGTTTAGCCCCATTTGCCACCCGAGCCGCTGCCCCTGGGGCCAGAAGGCGCTTGGCGCCTATCTCGGCAGCAA
The DNA here is from genome assembly GCF_051948815.1 of Aeromonas sp. Lyrl_2. Taxonomy (NCBI): domain Bacteria; kingdom Pseudomonadati; phylum Pseudomonadota; class Gammaproteobacteria; order Aeromonadales; family Aeromonadaceae; genus Aeromonas; species Aeromonas sp. Lyrl_2. The sequence goes on along the minus strand of NZ_JAYJLJ010000008.1, from coordinate 13,560 downwards.
TCCTCTGCTGTGGCAGGAGTGGGATGCCTGCCAGCTGCTGCGCCACCAGCCGGTCACGCCGCTACCAACCCTGGTGGATGTGGGGCTGGATGATCCCTTCCTCGCCGAGCAGTTGCATATCGATGCGCTGGCCGAAGTGGCCGCCAGCAAGGAGTGGCCACTGGAGCTCAACCGCCACGAGGGCTATGACCACAGCTACTACTTCGTGGCGAGCTTTATCGAGGCGCACCTGCGCTTTCACGCCCGCCACCTCTGATCAAAACAGGCCCGTTGCGGGCCTGTTTCAGTTGTGGTGATCGGTTGATATCAGCTGCCCGCTCGGGTCACGCCGCCGGAGCCTGCGATCTGCTGCTCTACCTTGGGATCGCCCCAGTAGGCGATGTTGCCTGAACCGGCGATGCCGACTTTCAGCGTCTCCTGCGCCCGCACCGCCACATCACCGCTGCCGGCGATATTGACCTCTACCTCGTTGCCGCGCATCTCGCTCCCGAGCACATCACCAGACCCGGCAATGTTCAGCTCGATGGCCTGTGCCGAACCGCTGCCCAGCTCCAGACTGCCGGTGCCTGCGATATTCCCTTCCAGCCGTTTCAGCTCCAGCTGACTGGCGACGATGTCACCGGTACCGGCCACCGATAGCACCAGCTCATCGCCCTTGAAACCGCTCAGATCGCCGTTGCCGGTCCCGGCCAATGCCAGTTCGTTCAGCACAGGCAAGGTGATGGTCAGCTCCAGCGGCTCGGTAGGCTCGAGCCGGTAACCCTCCTTCACCTCGATCTCCAGCTTGTCACCGCTCTCGGTCAGCACCAGATAGGGCAGCAGGTTCTCCTGCCCCTTGATCAGGATACCGCGCGGCTCCCCCGCAACCAGATGGAGGGTGGCAGGCACCCCCGCCAGCACCCGGGTCACCCCGTCACCAAGCGCCTGCTGGCGCTCGACCACAGCTCCCGTTCCGGTCACTCTGGTCTGATCCAGCCAGTGACAACCACTGAGCCCTGCCATCAACATGACAACCATCATCCATTTCATCGCTACTCTCCTCCTTATGTGTTGGCCATCCAGGGCCAATTGGTTTTCATGCTCTGCAAAGCGTGAGCCAAAAATTAACCTAATGATTCAAAAGGAAATAACCATTTCAACCAGAACAGACAGAAGAATCAAGAGAGCCATTTAGACCATATTTTGGTGAAAATAACCATTCTCGAACGGATATGATTGTGGCTGATTGGCGGGTCGTCCTGCCGGTCACTATGCTGACAGCCCGTGGAAGTTTTTAATTGCCCTGCCGGTCTGTTGAGCCAATAGTGGTACTTCGTGCGTACCAAGCTCTCCATTGCGGTAATGTCATTACCACTGTCTTGTCAGTCTTCACTGCCAACAAGGAGCCAGAGCGTGACCCAAGCAAGCCCTCTCTATGCCACCGCCACCGGTCTGCCGGAACCGACTCGCACCCCGCTGCTGACCGGCAGCGATCCCGAGCAGAAACGGCGCGAACTGCTCACCTACTTCTGCCAGACCTTCGATCTCTACGACTCGCTGTTCGACTGTCTGGCCGATGAGCGGGCCTGGTTCAACAAGGCGATCCCGCTGCGCCACCCGCTCATCTTCTACTACGGCCACACCGCCGCCTTCTTTATCAACAAGCTGCTGGCGGCACGCCTGATCGATCAGCGGCTGGATGCCCGCATCGAGGCCATGGTCGCCATCGGGGTGGACGAGATGAGCTGGGATGATCTGGACGAGACCCACTACGACTGGCCAAAAGTCACCGAGCTGCGCAGCTATCGGGCCAGAGTCCGTTCGCTGGTGTGCGATTTCATTCGCCAGATGCCGCTCACCCTGCCCATCGACTGGCAGAGCCCGGCCTGGGTGATCCTGATGGGGATAGAGCACGAGCGCATCCACCTCGAGACCTCCAGCGTGCTGATCCGCCAGTTGCCGCTCGCCTGGGTGCGGCCGCAACCTTATTGGCCCGCCTGTACCGAAACCCGCCACCGCATTGATCAGGTGCCCGCCAACAGTCTGCTGCCGGTGGCAGGCGGCAAGGTGCGCCTTGGCAAGCAGGACGCCACCTACGGCTGGGACAACGAATATGGCGAGCGCCATATCGAGCTGGCCCCGTTTCAGGCCAGCCGCATGCTGGTGAGCAATGCCGAGTACCTCGCCTTCGTCCAGGCGGGCGGCTACGGCCAGCAACAGTGGTGGGATGAGGAGGGATGGGGCTGGTGCCAGTACGCCAGGGCGCAGATGCCCACCTTCTGGGTGGGTGATTCCACCAAGCCCGAACAACTGCAGCTGCGGCTGATGACCGAGCAGGTCGCCATGCCCTGGGACTGGCCGGTCGAGGTCAACCAGCTGGAAGCGGCCGCCTTCTGTCGCTGGAAGGCGGCCCGGACCGGACTCCCCATCCAGCTGCCGAGCGAGGCGGAGTGGATGCTGCTGCGCGAGCAGCTACCCAGCGATCAGCCGGACTGGACACAGGCCCCCGGCAATATCAATCTGGCCCGTTTTGCCTCCTCCTGCCCGGTGGATGCCTGCCCGCAAGGGGAGTTCTTCGATCTGGTAGGCAATGTCTGGCAGTGGACCAGCACCGCCATCGACGGTTTCGACGGCTTTAAAATCCACCCGCTCTACGACGACTTCTCCACCCCCACCTTTGATGGCAAGCACACCCTGATCAAGGGTGGCAGCTGGATCAGCACGGGTAACGAAGCGCTCAAATCATCCCGTTACGCCTTTCGGCGTCACTTCTTCCAGCATGCGGGTTTCCGCTATCTGGTCTCCCGTTATCAGGAACCCGTTATCGTGAATCCCTATGAAACCGACACGCTGGTCGCTCAGTACCTCGACTTCCAGTACGGCCCGAGCCACTTCGGGGTAGCCAACTACGCCAAGACGCTTGCTGATCTTGCTGGCGAGCTCTGCAGCAACCACCAGCGGGCACTGGATATCGGCTGTGCCACCGGCCGCGCCAGCTTCGAACTGGCCCGCCACTTCCAGCATGTGGACGGGGTGGACTACTCGGCCCGCTTCATCGATGTGGCGCTGGCCCTCGCCAGTCAGGACAGCTTCCGCTACGCCATTCCGCTGGAGGGTGAACTGGTGGAGTATTGCGAGGCGCGCCTGTCGAGCCACGGGCTGGGGGTGAGTCAGGCGGAGCGCATCCACTTCAGTCAGGGGGATGCCTGCAACCTCAAGCCCAAATATGACCACTACGATCTGGTGCTCGCCTCCAACCTCATCGACCGGCTGCGGGAGCCCGCCCGCTTCCTGCGAGACATAGCACCCCGGCTGCGCAGCGGTGGCCTGCTGGTGCTCACCAGCCCCTATACCTGGCTGGCGGAATATACCCCGCCCGCCAACTGGCTCGGCGGCATTCGCGAAAACGGCGAGGCGCTCACCACCTATCAGGCGCTGCAACGGCTGCTGGCGGCAGAGTTTGAGGAGCACTGCCCGCCGCGGGATGTGCCCTTCGTCATCCGCGAGACCGCCCGCAAATACCAGCACACGGTGGCGCAGCTCACCGTCTGGCGCAAACGCTAGCACGCCGATCGGCATGCAGATGAGAAGAGGGAGGCCAACGGGCCTCCCTCTTGTTATTGCAATAAAAACGGCGCGAGTATCAATGCCCCTGCTCGTGATAGCGGCGGGCCAGCACGGCGCAGACCATCAGCTGGATCTGGTGGAAGATCATCAGCGGCAGCACCATCACCCCGACGCTGGCGGCGGGGAACATGACGTTGGCCATCGGCACCCCGTTGGCCAGACTCTTTTTCGAGCCGCAGAAGACGATGGTGATCTCGTCCGCCTTGTTGAAGCCGAGGCGGCGGCTGATCCAGACGTTCCAGCAGAGTACCAGCGCCAGCAAGACGCAGCTCAGCAGTACGATACTGGCCAGATCGTACCAACTTACTTGACGCCAAATCCCCTGCACCACCGCCTCGCTGAAGGCCACATAGACCACCAGCAGAATGGAGCTCTGATCCAGCTTGCCGATGAGCGGACGGTGGCTATCGACCCAGCGGCCGATCAGCGGACGCGACAGGTGGCCCACCACGAACGGCAGCATCAGCTGCATCATGATGGACTGGATGGAGTGCCAGGTGTCGATCCCCTCCCCCTGTACGTGGATCATCATCCCCACCAGCACCGGCGAGAGAAAGATACCGAGGATGCTGGAGGCCGAGGCGCTGCACACCGCCGCCGACACATTGCCCCCCGCCATCGAGGTAAAGGCGATGGCCGACTGCACGGTGGCAGGCAGGGCACAGAGATAGAGGAAGCCGAGGTAGATGGCCGGGCTCAACCAGCTCGGCACCAGCGGGGTGAGCAGCAGCCCCAGCAGCGGAAACAGCACGAAGGTGCTGAGCATCACCACCAGATGGAGCCGCCAGTGACCGAGGCCCGCCAGCAGGTTCTGGCGCGACAGCTTGGCGCCATGCATGAAGAACAGGAGCGCCACCGCCAGCTTGGTCAGCAGACCGAACCAGACGGCCACCTGCCCCTCGCAGGGAAAGAGGGAGGCCAGGGTGACCACCGCAATCAGCACAACAGTAAAGGGATCCAGACGCACGAAAGGTCTCCATCAGAGGGCATCCTGCTACCGTGGCGGCAGTCAGGATTGGGGAGGACAAGAAACAGAGCGGGAGATGTCTGGCACCTCCCGCTAAAACGAACCTCCAGCTTACCCCGATAACGGAGAGGCGCAACGTTGTGCAGCGGTTAATTGTTCATCAATGCTTAACACCTTTGCTTTGTTGAATAGCGGAAGTTGATGACCCGCGGCCAGATAGCGCCAAACCGGGGCTAAATGGATAAAAAAACGGGCGACCCAAGCCGCCCGTCCCGCTTTTTCACCCAGCCGATCAGCGCTGGCTGACCAGCTTGCCGTTGCCGATCTTCTTGTCATTGCCGGCGAGCTTGCGGGCCTGCCGCTTCTCGAAGCGGGAGATCCACCAGTAGGCCAGTGCCGAGAAGACCGCGGTCATAAAGACGTTGATAAAGAAGGCGCGCACCAGATCCACCCCGGCCGGGAAGGCGGAGGCACTCATGCTCACCACGAAGATGGCGATCAGCACCGACACCACCGCCATCCCGAACTTGCGCGACCCCATGCGGAAGTCGCGGGGGGTGTCGTCATGTTTCCAGCGGAACACGAAGTAGGCCACCATGATGAAGATCGGCGGCAGCATGGCGGTACCGGCGGTGAGGTTGATGGCGGTGTTCATCATCTGCTGCACCGACTCGGAGCCGAAGCCGTTGACCACCAGCATCGCGAACACGAAGACAAACTGCCACCAGGCGGCGCGCACCGGCACGCCGTGCTCGTTGAGCTGGGTGGTCTTCTCGCCGTAAACCCCCTGCGGGATCTCGGAGAAGTGGATCTTCACCGGCGCCGAGGTCCACATCATCATGGAGCCGAACATGGCGATGAACAGCACCACGCCGACGAAGCGGCCCACCAGCACCTCGGAAAGCCCGAAGTACTGCGCCATGCCGGTGAAGATCTCTACCATGCCGCCGGCATAGGTGAGGCTCTCGCGCGGCACGAACACGTTCACCAACAGGGAACCGACCGCATACATGGCACCGATGACGATACCGGCACTGATGATCACCTTGATAAAGGACTTCTGGCCCCCCTTCACGTCATTGAGGTAGGCCGCCGCAGTCTCGGCACCGCCCGCCGCCTGGAAGATCCAGCACATGATGCCGAGCGTAGCCCAGTTGACGGTGGGAGTCATCGCCTCCAGCGTGATGGGCTGGGCCGGCACATGATCGCCACTCAGAGCCATCAGGGCACCCAGCACATAGATGGCGAACAGGGCAAACACCCCGTAGGCCACGATCTCCGCAATCTTGCCGAGCCAGCTCGCCCCCTTGGTGGAGATGTGGGTCGCCGCCGCAAACAGCACGATGGAGATGATCGAGGTGACCATGGGCGAGAAGCTGTACTCATAGCCCAGCATGGCGTAGGAGGCGTAGGCGATGACGTTGGGCAGCAGGGAGACGAACCAGAACAGGTTCACGAACCAGTAGAGAAACGAGCCCAGATAGGCCATCCGGGTGCCGAGCGGCTTTTTCAGCCAGTCGTACATCCCCGACTCGGAGTTTTTATTGGCCGAGACGAACTCGGCGATGATGAAGACGAACGGGATGAAGTAGACGATGGTCGCCAGCAGGAAGATGGGGGCGGAGCTGAGCCCCAGCTCGATGTTGTTGTTGACGATGTTGCGCACGTTGAACACGGCGGCAAAGGTCATCGACAACAGGGCAAACTTGCCTATGGTGCCGCGTACGGATTCAGACATGGTGTCCTCCAGTGGACTCGCGCTCCCTGCGGGTAACGCTGTGACTCTGTGATGTGTTCGGCAAGGGTCTGTCGGCCCCGCGCTTTACTCTCTTGTTATGATCGGGCCGCGAGGACGGCCTCGTTGGTGAACCGGAGCAGTCTCCCACACCGGCTCGCAATACCATTCAGACGATCGGAGTGCCCGGCGCCATCGGCACCCGCGGTTGCAGCAGCACGCTCTGGCTCTCGTCCGGGGTCTCGGCGCACAGCAACATGCACTCGGATCGCTCACCGCGCATTTTGGTGGGCTTGAGGTTGGTCAGCACCACCACCTCGCTGCCCATCAGCTCCTCTTCGCTGTAGTAAGGCACCAGACTGGTGACGGTCTGCAGCGGCCGCTCGCCACCCACGTCGATCTGGACGATGTAGAGTTTGTCGGCACCGGGGTGACGCACCACCTCCAGCACCTTGCCCACCTTCATCTCGACCCGCTTGAATTCGGCAAACTCGATCGTCTCGCTCATGCTCTTTTCCTTTTCTGGTTCAACGGTTTGCGGGTGGCCAACGGCCACCCGGTTTGATTGGGATTCAATGCAGTGGCTATGGCGTCTGCATGGCAACCTGCGCTGTCGGCTGGGCCTCTTTGGCACGCGCTTCGGCACTGAGGGAGGCCTCGTATCTGTTGTATTTCCACCAGGCGAAGCCGAGGAAAATCACGATCCCGCCGACGTTGTAGAAGATGATGGTCATGATGTCGGCGCCGGTCGGGAAGGTGGAGGCGAGGAAGCCCACCGAGAAGATGGCGATCAGCACCGAGACCACGGCGATGCCGGTGGTGCGCGAACCCATCTTGAACTCCCGTGGCAGGTGGTCGAGCTTCAGGCGCAGATTGAGGTAGGCCAGCATGATGAACAGCGGCGGCAGCATGGAAGCGGCGGCGGTCATGTTGATGACGGTGTTCATCAGATCCTGCGCTGTGTTGGAGCCCAGAGTCGGGATCACCATCAGCGGCAGCACGATGAGGTACTGGATCCAGGCTGCACGGGCGGGCACGCCGTTCTCGTTCAGCTCGACCGTCTTCTTGCCGAAAATGCCGGCCGGGATCTCGGAGAAGAAGATCTTCACCGGGGTCGCCGTCCACATCAGCAGGGAGCCGAACATGGCGGTGAAGGAGACCAGCCCGACGAAGCGGTTCATCAGGATCTCCGGCAGGCCGAAGTAAGCCGCCAGCCCTTCAAACACCTGCACCGAGCCGCCGGTATATTTCAGGGTGTCGCTGTGGACGAACACGTTGATCAAAAGCGATGCGATGGAGTAGAGCACGCCGATAAAGATCCCGGCGACGATGATCACCTTCACGAAGGATTTGGAGCCGCCTTTCACGTCATTGACGTAGACCGCCACCGACTCGGCGCCACCGGCTGCCATAAAGATCCAGGTAGTAATACCCAGGAAGGCCCAGCTGAAATCGGGGACCATGGCCTCTACCGTGATGGGGTCAGCCGGTTGCACGCCGCCCACCAGTGCCGCACCCGCCAGCAGGATGTAGGAGAGGGTCAGCAGCAACATCAGGGACGAGGTCACCGAGGTGATGGGGCCGAGCATCTTGGCGCCGTTGGTGGAGACGTAGGTGGCAAAGGCAAACAGCACCATGCTCAATGCCGTGGTCGCCACCGGAGTGAGAATGTACTCGTAGCCGAGGAAGGCATAGGAGGCGTAGGCGATGACCCGCGGCAGCAGCGAGGTGAAGAAGAAGAGGTTCACGAACCAGTAGGTGTAGGCGGAGATAAAGGCCCAGCGACCGCCGAGGGAGCTCTTCACCCAGGCATAGACGCCCGCTTCGGAGTTCTTATTCAGTGACACAAATTCCGCAATGATCAGGCAGAACGGAATGAAGTAGAAAATGGTGGCCAGAAAGAACATCGGGGCCGAGGCCAGACCGATTTCGATGTTGTTGTTGATGACGTTGTTGAAGCTGAATACCGCCGCGAAGGTGAGCGACAGCAGACCAAACTTGCCTATCGTATTGCGTTTGGAATCAGACATGGTGCATCTCCAGACCTGTAATTATCTCAGCGAAAGGGCGGGGCATGATTTGTAGGGTGAGCCCCGCCCTTCCGGCTTTTATCAGTGCAGAACCGGCGGCTTGTTATTTGTTCTTGAAGTAGCCGCCTTCGACGGTGACCTTGATGATCACCTTGCGCACCGGCGCATCGCCGACGAAGCGGTAGGCCTCGTCGTTCTCGAAGATCACCACCTGCCCATTGCCGACCTGCTGGCGCTCACGCACCTCACCGGCCAGCCACTCGCGGTCGGTGGTATCGTCATAGGCCTGCTCGACCGCCAGCTCGCTCTTGGCAGCCCACTCCACCGTCTCTGCCCCTTCCAGGTAGTAGTGGACGTCGAAGTAGCGGCGCTGCCCCTCGAACAGGGAGGTGGCCGGGCTGGCCCCCTCCTGCAAGCGGTAGGTGAGGGAGTCACCGATGGAGTGGCAGATGCCGGGCTTGAGGTTTGGCAGGTTGTTGATGACCTCCACGCAGCGGCCCCACTTCTTGCCCTCCCGGTAGATGTTTTTGAACAGGGTCAGGTTGTCCAGGGTGATCATGCGAGGTTCCTCCCGCCGTTGATGGTGAGATCGAGCCCGGCCAGCGCAGCCGGGTTGAGGTTGCCACGGGCGATGGGCAGCAGGGTCAGGCCGAAGCTGAACGGCTCGAAGCGCACCCGCCAGGAGTCCAGCACCTCGGAGCCCCAGGAGTTGGAACCCAGCCCCAGTACCTTGTGATCCAGATTGAGGGTGAGATAACCACTCGGCTCCAGCTCGTTGATGTGCTGCGCCGCGTGGATATGCTCCCAGCTGTAGGGCCAGACGCTCAGATTGATGGGGGCATCGGGTCGCACGTAGAGACCGGCGCCGTGACGGTTGGTCAGGGTCGCCCAGCGCACCTGCTGGCGGTTGCCGTTGTCCTGCGGGAAGGGGTAGTGCTCCCACATCTCGCTCACCGTGCTCTGGAAGCTGTCGATCCAGTTGCTCTGGCGGCTGTCCTGATAGTTTTCGCCCGGGCCCATGCCGTAGTAGTGCACCCGGTCGAGATCCTGACGCATGCCCAGCTCGAAGCCGATCTTGGGGATGATGTCGTCATAGCCGCCGTAGGGCTGACCGGAGAGTGCCACGTGCAGTTGGCCGTTCGGGCTCAGGGTGTAGACGTAGCGGCAGCGCATGCCGAAGTCGAACACCGGCGGCGCGATCAGGCTCTCCACCGTCACCTCGACCGCCTCACCCAGCTGGCGCCAGCTCAGAGTGCGGAAGTGCTCCTGCATGATCTGCAGGTGGTTCGGGTGCCACAGGCTCTCGTACTCCTGCTTGTGGTTGTCGATCATCGGCTTGAAGAAGGTGAGGCGCGGCGAGCGCTCGATGAGCTCATTGCCATCTTGCTGCCAGCTCACCAGCTTGCCGTCTAGGCGCGAGAAGCGCAGGGCAAAGCCGCTGCCGCTCAAGGTCAGCGAGAGGCGCTCGTCGGCAATCTGCAATGCTGTGGCGTTGGGATTGGCAAAGGGCTGCAGCTGACGAGTCGATGCCTTCAGTTGGAACTGGTACTGGCCCAGCTCGTGCTCCGCCGCGCTGTAGCGGGTGGCGGTGGCCTTGATGACCCGCAGCTGGACGAAGGTTTCCCGCCCATCGAGGGATGGCAGTTCGAGCTGCAGCTCTGTTGTGGCACCGGGAGCCACCCCTTCCAGCCGGATTTGCTGGCTGGCCAGCAGCTCGCCCTCGGCCTTCACTTCGACCAGCAGGCGGATGTCGTCGAGAGTGGAGAACCAGTAGCGGTTTTCCACCGCCAGCTTGCCACTCGCCAGATCCAGCGCGCGCACCTTGACCGGGCAGATCACCTGCTTGTATTCGCGCAGGCCCGGCCCAGGGGTTTGATCCGGATAGATGAGGCCATCCATGCAGAAGTTGTAGTTGTTGGGGTAGTCGCCGTAGTCGCCGCCGTACTTGTAAACGGGGCGGCCCTGCTCATCCTGATCCAGAATGCCGTGATCGCACCACTCCCAGATGTAGTGGCCCTGAATGTGGGGATGGCGGTCAAACACCTGCTGGTATTCGCTGAGGCCACCCGGGCCATTGCCCATGGCGTGGGCGTATTCGCAGAGGATGCGCGGCTTCTCCATCGGGAACTCGCCGAAGCAGTTCATCTGGGAGACGCGGGAATACATGGTACTGACCACATCCACCACCTCGGCATCGCGATCCTCTTCGTAGTGCACCAGCCGGGTCGGGTCGATCGCCTTGCAGCGCTGGTACATGGCTCTGATGTTGCAGCCGTAGCCGGACTCGTTGCCGAGCGACCAGATGATGATGGAGGGGTGGTTCTTCTGGGCGTGTACGTGGCGCTCGATGCGATCCACGAACACCGGCTCCCAGAAGGGATCGTCGGTGATGCGGCTGAGATCGCCGACGTTGGCAAAACCGTGAGTCTCCACGTCGGTCTCCGCCATCACGAACAGACCGTACTGGTCGCACAGCTCGTAGAAACGCGGGTCGTTCGGGTAGTGGGCGGTGCGCACCGAGTTGAGGTTGTGCTGCTTCATCAGCACGATATCGCGCTCAACACGATCCATACCGACCGCGCGGCTCTTGAGGTGGTCATTGTCGTGACGGTTCACCCCGTGCAGCTTGAGGTAGTGGCCGTTGACGTAGAAGAGGCCATCCTTGACCTTGATTTCACGCACCCCAACCCGCTGCGGGATCACTTCCAGCAGCTCGCCCTGACCGTTGTAGAGGGAGAGTTGCAGCTGATAGAGGTAAGGGTCTTCGGCACTCCACAGACGGGGGGTGGCCAGATCCAGCGTGAAGCGGCAATCACACTTGCCGTCGATGGCGAGATGATCGAGCGAGCCGCTGGCGATCTCGCGGCCCTGATCCAGCAGCGACCAGACCAGACGGTGATCTCGGGCAGCCGACCCCAGATTTTCCAGCTGGATATCGCAGCTCAGGGTGGCGCTTTGATTGTCATCGGCCAGCGCGGTGCGGATGAAGAAGTCCTGCACATGGGCGGCCGGTTTGCCCACCAGATAGACGTCGCGGAAGATCCCCGCCATCCACCACATGTCCTGATCTTCGATATAGGTGGAGTCAGCCCACTGCATCACCCTTACCGACAGCAGGTTCTCGCCGATGTTGGCGTAGGCGCTGATATCGAACTCGGCGGTGAGACGGCTCCCCTTGCTGAAGCCGACGTAGTGGCCGTTCACATAGACCTCGAAGTAGGTCTCCACCCCGTCAAACTTGATGATCACCTGCTCGCCGTCCCAGGCCGGGCTCAACATGAAGCTGCGCTGATAGGCGCCGGTGGGGTTGTTGGTCGGCACGAAGGGCACGTCGATGGGGAAGGGAAAACCTTCGTCGGTGTACTGCAGCTGACCATGTCCTTCCATCTGCCACATGTTGGGCACGGTGATCTGGCCCCACTCGCTCATGGGGCTGTGATAGAAGGCCTCCGGCACCTGCAGGGGGTGGTCAAAGTAGTGGAACTGCCACTGGCCGCCAAGGCTCAGAAAACGACGGCTCAGCTCGCGCTGCATGGTTGCCGCCAGCGCGTGGTCGGCATAAGAGAAGAAGTAGGCGCGCGGAGCCAGCCTGTTTTCACCAACGAATTGGACGTTTTCCCAGTTATTCACATGTCCTCCCGGAACAAGGCAACGTTAACTGGGTAAACTCTAGATAAACATTTACTAAATATCAGCTTTGGATTGGTAAAGTTTTAACCTGATCACAATGAACAGATGGTTTTGTGAGCGAGATCAGAAGCGGGAGATAAAGGAGGGCAAGATATGGAGGAGTGGCATGGATGTTGATAACAGTTGGCTGACTAGCAATAAAATCAACTATAAAACAATATGATATGAAGTTGTTGGATGATATGGGAAAGAGGTTTGCTTGGGAGATGTGTCGCACCACCGCAAGATGGTGCGACTAAAAAGCAGAATATTTTACTAAAATCAGCGAGTAGTGCCGCGCAGGGTCAACTTGCTCGGTACCAACACCCGGAGTGGAATATCCCGCTCGTCTCGCAGCCGCTCAACCAGCAGATTGACCCCCTGGGTGCCCATCAACTCGGAGTGGATCCGCACCGTTGAGAGCGGCGGGAAGGTGAACTTGGCGGTCGGGATATCGTTGACGCTGATAAGCTCTATTTGCTGGGGAATCGCCAGTCCCTTCTCATGAATGGCACGCAGCACGCCAATGGCGATGGAGTCGGAGGCGACGAACAGCGCCTTGGGCCAATCCCCTGCCAACATCTCTTTTGCCAACTGGTAGCCGGAAGCGCTGGAGAAGTCCCCGCGATAGAGGTCGCTCTCCTGCACCACCCCCAGCCGCTGGCCATAATCGCGGAAGGCCAGTTCGCGCAGATCCGGATGCTCATCCTGGCCACCGATATAACCGATACGCTGGTGCCCCTGCGCGATGAAGTAATCGACGACCTGCTGGCTGATCAGGGCAAGATCCACATCGACCGAGTCGAACTCTCCCTGTGAACGGCAGTCGACAAACACCAGCTGGCTGGAACAAGCCCTGAGTTGGGCAAGGCGCTCGGCTGTGAGGGTGCCGACCACCAGGATGCCATCCACGGCGCTCAATTCACGCCCTTCACCACAGTTGTAGAGATGAGTCAGTTCGATATTGAGGCGGGCACTCTGGGTCTCGATGCCATAACGGATGGCGAGATAGTAAGGGTCGTTGACCTCGGTACTCTGGGGATAGGCATAGACCACCAGAAAGTGCAGCTTGCTCTTGTGTACCCCCTTGCGGGCGCTGCTGGTCTTGTACTCCAGCCGTTCGGCAATCTCGAAGATCCGCTGCTTGGTCTCTTCCTTGACGCTCAGGCTGGGATCCTCGTTCAGTACCCGGGATACCGTCGCGAGAGAAACCCCCGCTTCCTGTGCAATTTCCTTCAACGTAGCCATCAATACCTCGCTGGCAGCATCACGTGTTAATCGGTAACGGCTAAAGAGTAACGGGCAATCCCTTGATAGCCCAGCACTTTTACTAAAATGCCGGCGGCAGCGCAGCTTTTTGGAAGAGAGAAATGCAAAAAGGCCTCCCGAATGGGAGGCCTCTTCTAAATAGGTGCCTGACAGTGTCCTACTCTCGCATGGCGAATGCCACACTACCATCGGCGCTACCGCGTTTCACTTCTGAGTTCGGCATGGGATCAGGTGGTTCCACGGCGCTATTGCCGTCAGGCAAAAGCTTTTAAAACTAACTTGAA